>CANKIV010000009.1 GCA_947482125.1 Alphaproteobacteria bacterium | reverse complement strand
GGCGTGAGGTTGAGTCGGCGCGCGGCCTCCGCGACCGAGCCGTGCTCCACCACCAGCAGAAAGCTTTCGAGAAATTGCGTATCCATCCCGCACAAATTCTATCTTCTTGAATGGGACCGTTACCATCCCGGAATATAGTTTTTGTATACATGCTGCAGTTGCGAAGGCGGCGGCCCGTGATTGCGCGGCACCGGGCGCTCCAAACCGTCCGGGGGCGGAATTTCATTAGACGGAGCGCGGCATTTCAAAGACACTTTCGGCCAGGCGGGCAGGGGTGCCGGGCGCGTGTGCGCTGCATCCGGGCGAAAAGGCAAGGGTGGTTTGTGACTCTCGACAGCAAAACCGCAGGGGTTTACGCCATCGCGCCCACGCCATTCCATGAAGACGGCGCCATCGATTTTGCGTCCATCGACCGGATGGTCGATTTCTATTTCGAGGTCGGCTGCGACGGGCTGACGGTGTTGGGGGTCCTGGGGGAATCCAGCAAGCTGGATCCGTCCGAGGCCCTGGCGGTGGCGGAGCGGGTCATCAAGCGTGCCGCCGGCAAGCCGGTGATCGTGGGCGTGTCGTCACCGGGCTTTGCGGCCATGCGCGCGCTGGCGCGCAGCGTGATGGACACCGGCGCTGCGGGCGTGATGGTCGGGCCGACGGGCACCCTGCGCACCGACGACCAGATCACCGCCTATTTCCGGGGCGCGGCGGAAGCGATCGGCGCCGATGTGCCGTGGGTGCTCCAGGACTTTCCCCTGGTCACCGATGTGGTGATGACGCCCGGCGTGATCCGCCGCATCGTGACCGAAAATCCGTCCCTGATGGTGCTCAAGCACGAGGACTGGCCGGGGCTGGAAAAGATAAGCACCCTGCGCCGGTACGAGGAAGACGGCTCCATGCGCCACATCTCGATCCTGGTGGGCAATAACGGTCTGTTCCTGGACTTCGAACTCGATCGCGGCGTTGACGGCGCCAATACCGGCTATGCCTTTCCCGACATGCTGGTGGAATGCGTGCGTCTCGCCAAACAGGGCAAGCGCGATGCCGCCCATGACCTGTTCGACGCCCATCTGCCGCTGCTGCGCTATGAGCAGCAGCAGGGCGTGGGGCTGGCGGTGCGCAAGTATATCCTCAAGCGGCGCGGCATCCTGGGGTCGGAAACCATGCGCAAGCCCTGCACGCCGCTGACCGCAACGAGCCGCGCCGAAGTGGAATATCTGATGGACCGGCTGGCGCTGCGCGACGCGCGCGCGATGCGCAAGCTGCGCCTGGCCAGTATCTGATGATGCGGGCCAGGAAATTCGCGGTCTGGACGATGACGGCGCTGGCGATCACGGCGCTTCCCGCCCGGGCCCAGGAACTGAACCTTCGTGGTGCCATCGATTTTCACGTTCATCAGGGCCCCGACAGCGTCAAGCGCGCCATCGATGCTGACGATCTGGCGCGGCTGAGCAAGTCCATGGGCATGCGCGGCATGGTGATGAAGAACCATTGGCAGCCCACCGCATTGCTGGCCTATCTGATGCGCAAGCAGGTGCCGGATTTCGAGATTTTCGGCGGCATCACCCAGAACATCGCGCTCGGCGGCATCAACCTGGAGGCGGTCAAGCGCATGGTCGCCACCCACGGCGGCTATGGCCGGGTGATATGGCTGCCCACCTTCGACAATGACACGCCGGCCAAGCGGGCGAAGAACCAGCCGTCGGTGCCAATCTCAAAAGACGGCAAGCTGCTGCCCGGGGTGCTGGAACTGATCGCCTGGATCGGCACCCAGCCCGGGCTGGTGCTGGAAACAGGCCATGCCACGCCGCAGGAAGGCCTGATGATCATCCGCGAAGCCAAGGCGCGGGGCGTCAAGCATATCGTGGTCACCCATGCGCCCGACCTTGGCTGGACGGTGGAGCAGATGCGTGAAGCCGGCGCGGAAGGGGCCTATCTGGAATTCGTCTATCATTCCACGCTGGGCAGCGGCCAGGCCGACAAGCTGAAACGCTATGCCGACATGATCCGCGCCGTCGGGCCCGGCCACTGCATCATGGCCACCGACCTGGGCGATGTGCCGCCCGGCACCAACTATCCGCTGGAACCGCACGGCTTTCTGCAGTTCATGCAGGCCATGCACAAGGAAGGCATCCCGGCCGCCGACATCAACCGGATGTCCAAGATTAACCCGGCTTTGGCGCTGGGGCTCGATCCTTTGCCCTGAAACGGGCCGCAAACGGGGCTATTGCCGGGGTACGATTCCCGGCAGGCCGGAAACATTGTAATTTTGATTCGCGCCTAGTCTGGACAATGCGTACAGGGCTGCTGTGCCAAGGCGTTTGGAGTTCCATGCGATTGCTGTGGGTTTTCTGTTGGGCGTTTTTCCTGGCGCCGCTATGGGCGGGCGGCCCGGATTGCGCGCAAACCGCAGGCGCCCGGATCTCCGGCGCGTGGGAGCCAGAGGCGGCCGCGAACAAGGCGCCGCAAACCCCGCTAGTCCCCCGCGCCACGCCGGTCCAGGTTGCGCCGCTTGCCGCTCCTGGGGGTTGGGCCGCCGCACCGGCGGCAAACCGGCCGGCTGAAAAGGTCGATCAGGAGTCTTTTGTCGGGGCCCTGTTTCAGGCTTTTGCCGAAACGGTCGGCGCTTGAGCCTGGTGCCGCATGTTCTGGCGCCGCATGTGGCGGGCGCGGAGATCGAAGACAGCGGCCAAAAGGTTGTCCTTCACCCGCAAGAAACTACGATAGTGACTAGGAGCGGGGAAAAGCACCGCCGCGATTTCACCCTAGGCCGCTTCTGTGCCCATGCCGCGCTGGCGCAACTGGGCGGCGCCGGCGGCGCGATAGGCCGGGGCGGCAATGGCGCCCCCGTCTGGCCCGCGGGATTTTCCGGCAGCATCACCCACACGGCGGGATATGCCGCCGCGCTTGTCGCCCGCACAAGCTGTTTTCTAAGCCTGGGCGTGGACGCGGAGCGGGTGGGCGGCATCGGCGACAATCTGATGCCGCGGCTTTTCGATACCGCCGAGCGCGCCTTGCTTGCGGATTTGACGGAAGAGCGGCGCAAACTGGTCGCCACCATCCTCTTCAGCGCCAAGGAGGCCACCTTCAAAGCCTTGAATCCGGTTACCGGAAAAAAGCTTTCCTTCCCGGACATCCATGTCGAACTGGCGGAAACTATTTTTCGCGCCACCTGCGGATCGCAAGAGGTGGCCGGTAATTTTGCCGTCGGCGGCGATCTGGTGCTGACCTCCGCCTTCCTACCCGCGCCCTAGA
Source organism: Alphaproteobacteria bacterium (assembly GCA_947482125.1). Lineage (GTDB taxonomy): Bacteria > Pseudomonadota > Alphaproteobacteria > Micropepsales > Micropepsaceae > Rhizomicrobium. The sequence continues at coordinate 20,432 of CANKIV010000009.1, read as the reverse complement.
TCTTCCCCCATTCCCCGCTGGGCGCCATCAGGGACTGCAGATGGTCTTAAAAACCAGCCAGGGTGGGAAACTCGAACAGGTCCGACAGCTTAAGCTCGTCTCCCAGATTCATCTTGTCCTGAACCGCGCCGATACGTAAAAGCCTGTGCGTCAGGTGCGCACGCCCTGGTTCAATCTCGACAATATCCATTGGAGCGGGGACCGGCTGATCGCGGCCGGGATGATGTTCGACGAGCCGGCCTGCGGCGGCACCCGCAAGCAGATACTGGACGCCAAAGGCGATCTGAACTGCCATCGCGGCTGGGTCGCGGCCCAGCTTGATCCCAACACCATGCAATGGACCATTCTGGCTTACGGCGAACCCAATCGAGCCTTTGGCGGCATCGCCACCGCGCTGGTGATGGGCAATACGCTGTGGATCAGTTCATTCCAGATGGACCGCGTCGCCTGGCGCACGCTGCCGCGCCCTAAGTAAGCCGCGCCGCGCCCATCTTGGCCGCCAGAAGGTAAGCCTGGGTCATGGCTTCGGCATTGGCCTTGCCTTGTCCGACGATATCAAAGGCGGTGCCGTGCGCCGGGGTGGTGATGGGCGCGGGCAATCCGCCCGCCACCGTGACGCCGCGCTCGAACCCCATCAGCTTGACGGCGACCTGCCCCTGGTCGTGATACATGGTGACGATGGAATCCAGCGCCCCGTCGCGCGCCTTCAGAAAGATGGTGTCGGCGGGGTAGGGCCCCTGGATCGGCAGGCCTTCTTCGTTCAACTCCCGCGCCGCCGGCTCGATGATGTCGATTTCCTCGCGGCCGCAGGTGCCGCCATCGCCGCCATGGGGGTTGAGAGCGGCCACCGCCACGCGCGGCTGCGCAAAGCCCGCAGTTTTCAGGGTTTTATACGTCAACCGCGCCGCCGCCTTGATGCGGTCCTTGGTGACATACTTGGGAATGTCGGCCAGCGGGATGTGGCTGGAAATGCGCGAGGTCCACAGCGTGCCCAGCGTATTGAACTCGCAGAAATAGTCCGTCACGCCGAAATAATCGGCGAAGAAATGCAGCTCGTCCTCGAAATCCATGCCGCCTTTCTTCATCGCCTGCTTGTTCAGCGGCGCAAAGCAGATGGCGTCCGCATCGCCGCGCCGCACGGCGTCCAGGCACGCGGTCAATGCCAGCCGCGCGCCCGCACCGGCCGCCGCGGTCATCTGGCCGGTGGTGACGTCGCTTTGCGCAACCGTCGAGGTTTCCAGGAACAGCGGCGTGCCGTCGCCGTTGCGGGCGTCTTTCCAGTCGCTGATCGACCTGGTCACGTGCGCGGTCCCGGCGATGCGCTGGCCGCTCGCCCATACCCAGGGATCGCCCACGAGCACCAGCTGGGCGACAGTCTTTGTCTCCGGCCGATGCAGCAATTTCGCTATCAGCTCGGGGCCGATGCCGGACGCATCGCCCATGGTCACGGCGACGACAGGTTTTTTCATGGTTTCACCGGTAGAGACGCCAGATAGGCGGTGATGTTGACGATATCGGAGGCGGTCAGTTTCGCCACGGCCGGCTTCATCATGCCCGCCATTGGTCCCCGCCGCGCCCCGGTCTGGAAGTCGTGGAGCTGGCGCGCCAGATAGCTGGGCGAACGCCCCGCTATGCCCGGCACCGCGGCGCGACCTTCCATGTTCGCGCCATGGCACATGGCGCAACCTTTCGACAGCGCCGCACCTTTCGCCACGGCGCCCACCGGAACATAGGCGATGAAACCGGCATGGGGGTCGCGCAACTGTTCGCGTGCCACATCCGCCGGTGTCTCGATGACACGGTCGCCGATCGGTTCCTGCGGCGCGCCTTCCACCGGCAGCCAAAGGCCTTCCTGGCTGCGCAGCTTCGGCACCGTCTCGGTTTCCACCACCTTGATCGGCACCGTCGGGGGCAGGGCGGCGTAATAGGCCGCGGTCTCCGCCATCTCGGCATCGGTCATGGCCTTGGCGAAGTCCACCATCTGCTGGGCGTTTTTCTTGCGCGGCTCGGAACTGGCACGCAAGCCCTGCTTCATGTCCTGCATCTGGCGGGCCAGATACTCCGCATTCAATCCGGCGATGCCGGCATTCTGCGGCCGCCCCTTGCCGTTGGGATAATGACAGGCGGCGCAGGCGGTGATCTGGCGTGCCGGATCGCCCGCCGCTATCAGCGCCGGCATCAGCGGGTGATCGGACGGATACCAGTCCGCCGGGGGCTTGCGGCCCGCGCCGCTGATCTGGCTGCGGGTGAATTTGCCCTCGCTTCCCGGCAGGGTGCAGACGGTGCCATCGTCCTTGGGCGCGGTGGCTTCATTCTCCGGTGTGGGCACGGCATAGGCCCAGTCGGGCGTGCTGCTTTGCGCCCATGCCACGCCGCTGATGGCGACGGCCAGTATCAATCCCAATCGCGTTTTCATGCCGGTACGCTGACCCAGGCGCGGTTTTTGTGGCTGGCCAGTTCGGCGTCCAGGATTTTCATCTGCCGCAGGCCGTCCGCGAATTGCGGATAATCAGGCGTCAGGGTTGGATCGGCGATGGAGGCATAAAAGCGCCGGTACAGCTGCTTGTGGGTATCGGGATAGCCCTCGGCATGGCCGCCGGGATAGTCGGCGAAGGCGCGCGCTTTCTCATCCAGCAGCGACGGGTCTTTCATCAGAAACTGGTTGGGCGCGTCGCGATGGCCCAGCCACAGTTCTTCCGGCCGTTCCTGCGACCAGGAGACGCCGCCCTTGGTGCCGTAGATTTCCATGACCAGGCCGTTCTTGCGCCCGGCCGAAACCTGGCTGGCGGTCATGGTGCCGCGTGCCTTGCCCATGCGGAACAGGGTGGCGCCGAAATCCTCCGTCACCACCTTGGTGTCCACTGTTTCGCCCGCCGCGCCCAGCTTGCCGGAAAAGCTTTCGCCGCCGCCTTTGGGCTGCTTGCGGGTGGGATGGAAAATCTGCAGGTCGCTGCACACTTCGGTGACTTTCAAACCGCTGAGATGCTCGGCCATGTCGAAGAAGTGCGAGCCGATATCGGCCATCACCCGCGACGGGCCGCTGACCAAAGGATCCACCCGCCAGTTCCAGTCGGACTCGTACAGCATCCAGTCCTGGGAATAAGTGCCTTGCACCACCAGGATTTCACCCAGCGCCCCGGCTTCGCGCATAGCGCGGATCTGCTGCACCATCGGGTAATAGCGCAGGTTATGGCACAGCCCGCCGCGCAGCTTCTTCGCCGCCGCCAGGTCGGTCAGTTCCTGGGCTTCGGCCACACTCATCGCCAACGGCTTCTCGCACAGCACATGCTTGCCTGCTTCCAGTGCCGCCTTGGCGATCATGTGATGCGAGGCATTGGGGGTGGCGACATGCACCGCGTCGATGGACGGGTCGTTGATCACGTCTTTCCAGTCGCCGGTGACGTTCAGGATGTTGTAGCCGGCGCCGGCGGCCTTGGCTTTCTTCAGCGAGGTTGCCGCCACTTCCACGACATCGACATTCTCGACGCGGCGCAGTGCTTCCAGATGCACCCGGCCCATGAAACCGGTGCCGATAACGGCGGTTCTGATGCGGCTCACGTTATACCCACCAGGCCGCGGCCGGCTTTTCCTTGATGATCAGCTGGCTCAGCAGCGCCGCCGCTTTGCTGAGGCCCTCATCGGGCGACATCAGGCTGTCTTCATGCTCGATCGACAGGACATTGTCATAACCGTACATGCGCAGGGTCGAGATGAACTCGCTCCACCATTCCGCGCTATGGCCATAACCGACAGTGCGGAACATCCATGAGCGCTCCCGCTCCTTGGTGTAGGATTTGGTGTCCAGCACCCCGGTCATCGCCATGTTGGCACTATACATCTGGGTGTCCTTGGCGTGCACATAATGGATGGCGTCGCCCAGGATGCGCACCGCGTCGATCGGCTCGATGCCCTGCCAGAACAGGTGGCTGGGATCGAGATTGGCGCCCACCGCCTTGCCGGCGATGGCGCGCAGCCGCAGCATGGTTTCGGGATTGTAGACCACGAAGCCGGGATGCATCTCGATGGCGATCTTCACGCCATGGTCGGCGGCGAACTTGCCATGCGCCGTCCAATAGGGCGTCACCACCTCGTTCCACTGCCATTCCAGGATCTCCAGGAAATCCGGGGGCCAGGGGCAGGTGACCCAGTTGGGGAATTTCGAACTGTGTGAATCGCCGGGGCAGCCGGAGAAATCGACCACCGTGTCCACGCCCAGCTTTTCCGCCAGCAGGATGGTCTTGCGGCTGGTCTCGGCATGCTTGCTGGAAATCGCCTTGTCGGGATGCAGCGGATTGCCGTGGGATGACAGGGCCGAGATGGTAAAGCCGGCATCGGCGATCTTGCTTTTGAAGGTCTGCAGCTCGGCGGGATTGTCCAGCATGGACAATTTGGCATGGGCGTCGCCGGGATAGTTGCCGGTGCCGAATTCTACCGTGTCGATGTTCAGCGATTTCAGCTTTTTCAGCACGGCGTCGAGCGGCAGTCCCGACAGCAACGGCGTGAACACACCCACCTTCATGACATCCTCCACCGCCCCAGCCCCCAGGGCTTATGGCTGGATTTCAGACTATCGGGCCGACTGGCGCAACCCTGACGCCCTGTCAGGAACCCGCCGCCCTCCTGCGCGCTATTGCTCCTAAGAGAAGTCACGCAAACAGGAGCATCCCCATGTCTCTCTTCAAGAAGAAGACGGACGACCATGCCGGCAGCGGCATCGACAAGCCGGCACCCAAAACCCTTGTCGAAAAGGTGGTGGAGGCGGTCAAGGACGTCGGCCAGCCTGGCGTGCCAACCGTGCCGCCGGTCTCGCCCAAGGTGCCGGCCCCTATCTAAGTCTATGGTAACGTTATCTTTTTTCTGCTAGGCTTTCCTCGGAGGGCGGCTGAGGCCGCCTGATGGGGAGGTCTCATGCGTCTGTGTGCCTTGGCTCTGGCGATGCTGTGTGTTGCCACCGCCGCCAAAGCCGAAACCGGCTATGACCTCTGGCTGCGCTACACGCCCGTCGAGGCCGCGTACAAAAGCCAATATGGCGTCAGCGCATTGGTCACTGGCGCGTCTTCGCCCGCCCTGGATGCGGCGCGCGCCGAATTGAATCGCGGCTTGTCCGGCATGCTGGGCGCCGCACCCGTGCCGGCAGCGAATGTGACAGTGGATGGCGCGTTGGTGATCGGCACGCCGGCCTCCTCGTCCATCGTGGCCGGGCTCAACCTGCCGCTGAAGGGACTGGGTGGCGAAGGCTATCTGATCCGCAATGTCACCATCACGGGCCGCAAGGGGACGGTAATCGCCGCCAACAGCGACGTTGGCGTATTGTATGGTGCCTTCGCTTACTTGCGCCTGATTCAGTCGCGCCAGCCGATCACGGATGTGATGTCCGCGCCCCGGACCCGGATTCGCATCCTCAACCATTGGGACAATCTCGATGGTTCGGTGGAGCGCGGCTATGCCGGCGCCTCCATCTTCAACTGGCACACGCTGCCGGAATATGTCTCGCCGCGCTATATCGACTATGCCCGCGCCAATGCCTCCATCGGCATCAACGGCATGACGCCCAACAACGTCAACGCCCGCGCCGAAAGCCTGTCGCCCGCTTATATCGAGAAGGCCGCGGCGCTGGCGGGTGCACTGCGCCCTTATGGCATCAGGCTGTATCTGTCGGTGCGCTGGAGCGCGCCGGTGGAGATCAGCAAGCTGAAGACCGCCGATCCGCTCGATCCGGCGGTGAAACAATGGTGGCAGGCCAAGGCCGCGGAGATTTACAAGGCGATCCCGGACTTCGGCGGCTTTCTGGTCAAGGCCAATTCCGAGGGCGAACCCGGGCCGCAGGATTACCACCGCACCCACGCCGACGGCGCCAACATGATCGCCGACGTCCTCAAACCCTATGGCGGCGTGGTGATGTGGAGGGCCTTTGTTTATGCCAACGACCCCAAGCTGGACCGCGCCACCGCCGCCTATAAAGAGTTCGTGCCACTGGATGGCCAGTTTCGCGACAATGTCGTGGTGCAGGTCAAGAACGGCCCGATCGATTTCATGCCGCGCGAACCCTTCTCGCCGCTGTTCGCGGCCATGCCCAGGACATCGCTGATGCTGGAATTGCAGATCACCAAGGAATATCTGGGCCAGCAGACCCATCTGGTCTATCTCGGGCCGCTGTTCGAAGAAACGCTGCGCGCCGACACCTATGCCCATGGACCGGGCTCGACCATCGCCAGGATCACCGATGGCAGCCTGGACAATCACGCGATTTCCGGTGTGGCGGGTGTGGCCAATATCGGCAACGACATGGACTGGTCCGGCTCCATCTTCAACCAGGCCAACTGGTATGTGTTCGGCCGCATGGCCTGGGATACGGAAATTTCGGCGCGCACGGTGGCCGAAGAATGGGCGCGGCAGACTTTCACCGCCGATCCGGCTTTCGTGACTCCGACCGTCGACATGATGATGGCCTCGCGCGAGGCGGTAGTGGATTACATGACGCCGCTGGGGCTGCATCACATCATGACCAACGGCAATCATATGGGCCCGGCGCCCTGGGACGAGAAGGGGCCGCGCGACGACTGGAAGGCGGTCTATTACCACCGCGCCGCTGCGGACGGCGTCGGCGTCGACCGCGTCGCCAGCGGCCATGCCGCGCAATACAAGTCGCCGCTGAAGGAACGTTTCTCCAGGGCCGCGACCACGCCGGAAGAATATCTGCTGTGGTTCCACCGTCTGCCCTGGGATTATCGCACCAAATCCGGTCGTACCCTGTGGGACGAAATGGTGGCGCATTACAGGCGCGGGGTGGACAGTGTGGCGCGGATGCAGGCCGGCTGGGCGGCGCAAAAGCCTTATGTAGACGCGGAACGCTTCAGCCAGGTCGTGTCCTTCCTCGCCATCCAGCACCGCGAAGCGATCTGGTGGCGCGATGCGTGCCTAGCCTATTTCGCGCAATTCTCCGGCCAGCCATTCCCGCCGGGATATGCGCCGAAGTATCCGCTGGAGACGTACAAGGCGATGCCGATGTTCGCCTCGCCGCCGCCCTGAAGGAACTTTCGCGGGCCAGACTTGTTCCGTTTTGGCCCATGCCGCAGCAAGCAACCCAGAAAGCACCGAAGACGGCAGAGGCGCGCAAGGCTGCGCCCGCCGCACCGGCCTCAATTCGGCGGAGAAATCCGTGCTGGCGCTGCTGCGGGCCTGAAGGTGCAATCGCGATGCAGGTACGTTTTGAACATTGCGCAAGTTTATTGCGGAAGTCTGCTGTTTTATGCTGCGTTTTGCGCTTTGATGACTTTTCAAGCCGGGGAGATAAGCATGAGCTCTGAAATCGACCGACGGAATCTGATCGGCGCTGCTGGTTTGGCCGCGACTGCCCTTGCTGCTTCTGTTGCAAACGCACAGGCACAGTCTGCGCCTGCGCCCGGCAAGGCCGCCAGCTATGCGATCAAGCCGCTTCCGTTTGATCCGAAGAGCATCAAGGGTCTTTCCGAAAAAATCCTGGTCAGCCATCACGACAACAATTATGCGGGCGCGGTGCGGCGGCTGAATGCCATCAGCGCCCAGTTTGCCGCCCTGGATGTCGCCACTGCCCCGGTATTCACGATCAATGGGCTCAAGCGCGAAGAACTGATCGCGATGAATTCCATGATCCTGCACGAACTCTATTTCGACGGGCTGGGCGCGGGCGGCAATCCGTCGGGTGCGCTGGCCGACGCCATTGCGCGCGATTTCGGCAGTGTCCCGCGCTGGCGGGCGGAATTCTCCGCCATGGGCAAGGCGGAAGGCGGCGGCTCAGGCTGGGTGCTGCTGACCTGGTCGCCCCGCGACAAGCGGCTAGTGAACCAGTGGGCTGCAGACCATTCCAATAACGTGGCAGGCGGGCGCCCCATCCTGGCGCTGGATATGTATGAGCATTCCTACCACATGGACTATGGCGCCAGCGCGGGCGGCTATGTCGACGCCTACATGCAGGCGATCAACTGGAACAACGCCGCAGCGCTGTTTGACCAGTTCAGCCGCCAGGCCTAGCCGCTGAAAGCTATTGCGGCGTCAGCTTGAACAGCTTGCCGCGCTCGGCCAGGGCGTAGACGGCGCCATCCGGTCCGATCTTCACATCGCGCAGCCGCAGCTTCTGGTCGGTCAGCATCGGCTCTTCGGCAACGACCTTGTCGTTCTTGATCTCAAGCCGGTAAACGCCGATGCCGCGCAGGCCCGCGACGAACAGGCTGTTTTTCCATTGCGGGAACAGATCGCCCTTGTAAAAGGCCATGCCGGAGGTGCCGATCACCGGGTCCCAGTAATAGACCGGCTGTTCCATGCCTTTTTTTGCGGTGCCTTCGCCGATCGGCTCGCCCGGATAGTTGATGCCGCGGGTGATGATGGGCCAGCCATAATTCTTGCCGCGCTGAAGGATGTTCACCTCGTCGCCACCGCGCGGACCGTGTTCGACTTCCCACAGCTTGCCGGTCCTGTGGTCGAAGGCCAGGCCTTGCGGGCTGCGCAGGCCATAGGCCCAGATTTCCGGCAGCGCGCCCTTGGTCTTCAGGAAGGGGTTGTCTTTGGCCGGTGCGCCTTCGGGCGTCAGGTGCAAAATCTTGCCCAGGTGGTTGTCCAGCTTCTGGGCGAACTTGGCCATGTAATCCCAATGCCGGTTGCCATCGCGGTCGCCCATGACCAGGAAAATCGAGCCGTCCTTGCCAAAGACGATGCGTCCGCCCTGCTTGCTGGAGGAATTGTTCATCGGCACGGCGGGCACGCCGCGAAACAGTTCCTTCACGTCGCGCACGCCGCTGTCATCCAGCGTGGCGGTGGCCAGGTTGGTATTGGTCCAGTACCCCTTTTCCACCACTTCGAAGAAGGTGAAATAGATGCGGTTGCTGGCGGCGAAGTCGGGCGCCAGCACCACTTCCAGCAGGCCCAGCTTGCGCCCCGTCCCCGCCAGGCTTTCCAGCCCCGGCAGTGGTGCAGACAGGTTGCCGGACGCATCCAGCACACGCAGCGCCCCGGGCAGCTTTTCGCTGATCAGCAGTTTGCCCTCGGGCAGGAAGGCGATGCTCCAGCCCAGGCCCAGTTTGTCGGTCAAGACGCTCACCTTATAATCGGCGGTCTTGGAAAAGGGCGCGCGGGTCTGCTGCTTGAAGGCTGGGATGTCCTTGGCGCTTTCGGGGGGGCGGGTGTCCCAATAGCGGCCTTCTGCTGTCTGGGGCGCAGGATGATCGCGGGATTCCCCGGCGGGCAGCGGCGCGGGGACCACCGACGGCGTCTGGGCCGCCAGCGGGATGGGCAGTGCGGCCAGCCAGATGGTTGCGGTCTTCAGCCAGTATTTCACGCGCGTCTCCCACCTTTTGGCGGGAGATTACCCCGCACCTGGTCTTGCGCCTAGACGGTGTTTAAGGGGGGGTGACGGCGGCGCTCGCATACCTCTAGACTTGGCCCGCGGGTGCCGGACAACAAAGCCAAAAAGGCGCGGCGGGGCAGGGGACGAGTTCGTGACTTCCACATTGGCGATGCTGCCGCTCGATTACATCGAGTTTTTCATCTTTCTTGCCCTGCTGTGCGCGGTCGGCTTTTATTCGGGCCGAGGCGAGCGCGGCTCGACCAATGACTACTTCCTGGCCGGGCGCAGGCTGCCTTGGTATGTGGTGGGCGGTTCGTATGTCGCCGCCAATGTCTCGACCGAGCATTTTGTCGGCCTGGTGGGCATCAGTTTCCTGCAGGGCGTGGTGCCGGCGCTGGCCCAATGGCAGACCTCGCTGGTCGAGATACTGATCGTCTTTTTGTTCGTGCCGTTCCTGATCCGGGCGCGCATCACCACCGTCCCGGAATATCTGTCCAACCGCTTCGGCATGGGGGTGCGCCAGCTTTTCGCGATGCTCACCATTTTCGCCAATATTTCCATTTTCATGGCGGCGGTGATGTATGCCGGCGGACTGACCCTGTCGGGCTTTTTCGGCTGGCCGCTGATCTGGTGCATCATCGGCACCGGTATCTTTGCGGGCGGCTGGGCGGTCTATGGCGGCCTCAACACCGTGGCCTGGACCGGATTGCTGACGGCGGTGGTCAAGATCGGCGGCGTGGGCCTACTTACCGTATTCGCGCTGAAAGAGATGACCCCCAGCGGCGGCATCATCGACGGCTTTCTCGCCACCATCCACGCCAACATCGCCGATACCGGCATCTGGAAAGAGGCGGTCGAGGCCAGCGCTCCCAATCTCACCCAGTATGGCGACTACAACCGCATGACGGTGTTCCAGCCCCCGGATCATCCTCTCGCCCCCTGGACCGGCACCTTCTTCGGTCTGCTCGCCGTGGGCGTGTGGTATGGGGTGATGAACCAGTTCATCGTCCAGCGCGTGCTGGGCGCCAAAGACATCTGGCATGCCCGCATGGGCCTGTTGATGGCGGGTTACGCCAAGCTGCTGCTGCCTTTCATCGTGGTGCTGCCGGGCCTGATCCTGTTCGCCCGCCATCCCGATTTCCTCTTGGGCGACTGGAAGACCGCCGTTCATCGCGCCGATGGCGGCTTTGTCATCCTGGTGCAGGAATTCCTGCCGGTTGGATTGCGTGGGCTGCTGTTGGCGGTCTTGATCAGCGCCGTCCAGGCGACGGTCAGCGCAGTGGTCAATGCCACGGCGGCGATCCTGACGCTGGATATCTATGTGCCGCTGATCAATCCCGAGGCGACCGAGAAGCAACGGGTGCGCTTTGGCATCTGGGCCAGCGTCGGCGCCATCGCAGCGGGCATCGCCATGGCGATCTATGTCAGCCAGCAGAGCACCGGCATTTTCCAGTACATGCAGACCCTGAACGCCTTTGTTGCGCCGCCCTTCGCCGCCATCCTGTGGGTCGGCCTGATGTGGAAGCGCACCAACGGCGCCGGCGCCCTGACCGCCGTGATTGGCGGCCTGATTGCGGGCCTGTTGATCAAGCTGGCGGGATACCTCGTGGTCATGCCCAGCTGGTACTATGCCTTCGCCAATCAGGCGGCGGTCTGCCTGGCGATTTCACTGCTGCTCTGCGTGGTCGGGACCCTGCTGCATCCGGCCCATACCCCCGGCACCCAGACCGATCCTGTGACATTCTGGGATTCCCGCGACACGCTTTCCCAGGGGCTGGGGGACCGGTGGTATAAGAGCGTGATCCTGTGGGCCAGCGTACTGCTTGTGCTGACCTGCGCCTGCATGCTGATATTTTCGCAAATATTCTTCCCGACGGGAGCTGGACCATGAACAAACGCAATCTGTCCGACCTGGTGATCCGCCAGTCCGAATTCAAAGGCGAAATGGGGGTGGCGCGCGCCGACATCACGCCGCCCGCCAATATCTATGCCCGCTCCTGGGGCAGCGCCCAGCACGACGCCGCCGAAGGCATTCATCGGCCGCTGGTGGTCACCAGCCTGTTCCTGCGCGGCGGCGACCCGAAGCTGGAACTGTACCTGGTCTGCTTCGACCTGGGCTGGTGGTTCGACAGCGCCCATGAGCTGGAGATCCGGAAGGCAATTCTGGAAAAGTCCGGCATCAACAACGACCAGCTGATCACCCATATGGGCCATACCCATGCGGGACCTGCCTCCAACCTGCAGAACATGGACCGCGAAGGCGGCCATCTGATCCCGCCGTATCGCGAGAAGATCGTGGAAGGCGCCGTCGCGGCCATCAAGGGATCGAAGGAAAATGTGCAGCCGGCCGTGATGTCCTGGGCCACCGGCCGCTGCGACCTGGCGCGCAATCGCGATCTGGTGCTGGACAGCGAAACCTTCCTCTGCGGCATCAATCCCGACGGTCCCGCCGATGACACCGTGCTGGTGGGGCGCATCACCGATGCCAAGGGCAAGATCATCGCCACGCTTGTGAACTATGCCTGCCATCCGGTTTCGCTGGGCGGCGGCAACAGGCTGATCTCGCCCGACTATTATGGCGCCATGCGCGAAGTGGTGGAGCGCGACACCGATGGCGCGCCCTGTTTCTTCCTGCACGGCGCATCGGGCGACCAGACGCCGCTGCGCTCCTACGAAGCCGATACCGGCATTGCCGACCAGAATGGCCGCCAGCTTGGCTATGCTGCGCTGTCCACCTTGACCGGCATGCTGCCGCCGGAACAGGAATTCGCCTTCGACCGCATCGAGGATTCCGGCGCCCGCCTCGGCCGCTGGAGCCTGCGCCCCAGGCCCGCCAACACCACGTTGCATGCGACGGTGTCGGACACCGACCTGCCCTATGTGGACCTGCCGACCGAGGCCGAACTTCTCAAGTCCCTGCATGGCTGCAATGACCGCGCCTTGAAGGAGCGGCTGGAACGTCGCTTGATGGTCCGCCGCGATGTCGGCACCGGCACGTCGCGCAAGGTGCGCATGACCCTGTGGCAGGTCGGCGATGCCTTCTTCGTCGGCGCCCCCGCCGAACCCTACAGCGCCTTCCAGGTCGAACTGCGCAAGCGCTTCCCCAACAATGCCGTGGTGATGCTCAATATCGTCAACGGCAATGTCGGCTATCTCGCGCCCGCCGAAACTTACAAAAAACCCGGCCTCTACCAGATCAAGATTTCGCTGTTCCGGCCCGGTTGCATGGAACAGGTGATCGACGATACCGCCAAATCCCTAAAGCAGCTTGAAACCGCCCATGGATAGTATTCTGCATCACGAAACCGTGCTGGAGCACAACCGCCGCTACATTCCCGGCGGCATCTCCTCGGTCAATCGCGCCATCGATCCCGCCATCACTTTCACGAAAGGTGAGGGTGCCTATCTGTGGGACGCGGCGGGAAAGCGCTATATCGACTTTCACGCCGGCTTTGCGCCGTATTTCCTGGGCCACAATTTCGCGCCCATCAACGAGGCGGCAGCGGCGGCGCTGAAAGGCGGCGACAGCCTGTTCGGCGCCGGTCCTTCCAAGGCGGAAGGCCAGCTGGCGGAACTGATCTGCCGCAATGTCCCGGCGGTGCAAAAAGTCACCTTCCTGAATACCGGCAGCGAGGCGACCTCGCTCGCAATCCGCATCGGCCGGGCTGTGACGCAGCGTTCCCACATCATCGTGATGCAGGGCGGCTATAACGGCAATCACGACGAACTGGCCTGCAACGTCTTCAACTCGCTGGCCGAAATCGGGCCGCGCGTGTCCCCCGGCGAATACCCGCTGCGTCCCCTGGGCGCCGGCACCACCATCGGGCAGACCCATTTCGTCCATGCCATCAACTACAACGACCTGGAGTCGGTTCGTTATATCTGTCGGCGCTTTCCCATCGCCGCCCTGATCACCGAGCCGCTGCTGCAGAATATCGGCGTGGTGAAGCCGCAGCCCGGTTATCTGGAAGGGCTGCGCGACCTGGCGGACGAGTTCGGATTCCTGCTGGTGTTCGACGAGGTCAAGACGGGCTTCCGCCACGCTTTGGGCGGTTACAGCCAGGTCTGCGGCGTCAAGCCGGACCTGGTGGTCTATGGCAAGGCGGTGGCCAACGGCTTCCCGCTGGCGCTGGTCGGCGGCAAGGCCGAGTATATGGACTCGATCATCGATCCCGATCCTGCCCGCCGCCCCTTCGTGGCCGGCACCTATAACGGCCATCCCGTGGCGGTGGCCGCCGCGACCGAAACCGTGCGATACCTCGCCGCCAACAAGGACAAGATCTATCCGAAGATGGAAGCGATGGGCGCGGCGATGGAAGCGGGCATTGCCGGCATCTTCGCCAGGCGCGGCGTCACCGCCTGCGTGGCGCGCCAGGGCTCGGCCTTTTCCTTCTATATGATGGCCAAGCCGCCCAGGGATCTGCATGACATCATTGAAGGCCATGATTTTGCCCGCGATGTCGCCCTGCGCCGGGCGTTGATCCAGCGCGGCGTGTTTTTCGTGCCCATCGCCACCAAGCAGTGCTCCCTGTCCGCCGCCCACAGCGACGCCGACGTGGAGTTCACGCTCGAACAATTCGAAAGCGCCGTTAAGGCCATCTGGTAGGAGCCGCCCCGTGAAAAAATCCATTCTTTCCGCCCTGCTGATCACGGGTGTTGCCGGCGCCGCGCTGGCGCAACAGGCGGCTCCCCCGGCTCCCGCCACCGCGCACGCCGCTGCCGACATGATGCGCGGCGCAGCTCCTGCGCCGGCGGCCATCACCCCGCCGGTGCCGCCGCCGCGCCGCCTGGCCCCGCCGGTGCCCGCGCTGCTGCAGAGCCGGGCGCATGAGGTCTGGACCACCAACTGCATCGCCTGCCATGGCAACACCATCGAAGCCGGCCCCAGCGCCAAGAGCCTGTTCTCGGACAGCCTCCTCTCCAGCCGCACCGATGCGCAGATCGCATCGGCGGTCGCAGATGGCCCGTCCGCCGTCGCCAATCACGGTTTCAAGACGCTGTACCTGCCGGGCGAACTCGGCCAGATTCCGGCCTACCTGCGCATTCGCGGCGGCGTGCTGAACCGCAAGGTCGGCGATACGCCCGATCCCAGCGGCAAGGTGATCAAGAGCCAGAAGGCGACCTTCAAGGTGGAAACACTGGCCAAGGGCTTCAACCAGCCCTGGGGCCTGGCCTTCCTGCCAGACGGCCGCATACTCTTCACCGAACGTTCCGGCGCGGTGCGCTTCCTCGACAAGAGCGGCAAGGTCTCCGCGCCGGTGAAGGGCACGCCCAAAGTGTTCGAGCGCCAGGACGGCGGCATGCTGGATCTGGCGCTGCCCCCGGACTATGCCAAGAGCGGCTGGGTCTATCTGTCCTATTCCGACGTGCCGCCCGGCTTCACGCCGGAACCGGGCACCGACAAGGCGCCGCTGATGGCGCCCCCCACCATGACCACGGTGGTGCGCGGCAAGATCAACGCCAACAATGAATGGGTGGAGCAGCAGATCCTGTTCCAGGCGCCGGCCGACCTCTACACCTTCCCGGCCGACCATTACGGCTCGCGCTTCCTGTTCGACGGCAAGGGCCATCTGTTCTGGACCATGGGCGAACGCCACGACATGCAGGCCTCGCAGAACCTGGCCTCGCCACTGGGCAAGATCCACCGCATCAATGAAGACGGCTCCATTCCGTCCGACAATCCCTTCGTCCACACGCCGGGCGCGCTGGGCAGCATCTGGAGCTATGGCCACCGCAATCCCGAAGGCCTCGCCTTCGATCCGGCGACCGGCATCCTGTGGGAAACCGAGCATGGCCCGGTCGGCGGCGATGAAATCAACATCGTCGAGCCGGGCAAGAATTACGGCTGGGGCGTGATCACCAATGGTCTGGAGCCCGGCATCGTGCGCCAGAGCGCGGTGGGCATGACCAACCCGATCACCTTCTACAATCCCTCGATCGGTCCGGGCGCCACCAACTTCTATACCGGCGACCGTTTTCCCGGCTGGAAGAACAACATGTTCATCGCCGGCATGGTGGGCCAGCGGCTGATCCGGCTGGAAATCAAGGACCGCCAGATCGTATCGCAGGAAGTCGTGTTCCAGGATTATGGGCGCGTCCGTCATGCGGTCACCGGGCCGGATGGCAACCTGTATCTGCTGCTGCAGAACCGCAATGGCGATCCGGTCGGTGGTTCGATCGTTCGGCTGGTGCCGGCGAAGTAACGCCTTGGGCATTGGAGACATGAATCGTCGCGCCGTGATCGGCGCGACGTTGGCGGCGGCGGTGCCAACGGGTGCGGTCGCCGCCACGTCTATTTCCGAAACCCGGTTGCATGGCCGCGAGGCCCTGACCATCGCCAACGGCAAGATGCAGCTCAGCGTCTTGCCGGGCGGCGGCTTCATCGGCGAAGTGCGGTTGACCAGCGGCCGCGCCAAAGCCGACATCAACCCGATGCGGGTGCCGCACTATCCCACCATCGATCCCTACGCCTTCACCTATGCCCGTGACGGCGCCACTTATGGCACCGATGTGCAGGCGCGGCTGATGTCGGGCTATATGGGCCACTTCACCTGCTTTCCCCAGTTCGGCAACCAGCCCGAAGAATTCAAGGCCGCTGATTACAACCAGCATGGTGAAACGCTGGCGGTGAAATGGCGGCGCGAGGCCTCAAGCGACCTGGTGATGAGCGCGGAGTTGCCGCGCACGCAATATCGCTTCCAGCGCAGCATCAACATGCTGCCCGATGAAACAGTGGCCACCGTCACCGAGACCGCGGAAAACCTGATGATCGCCGACCGCCCGCTGCAATGGGTGCAGCATGTCACCTTCGGTCCGCCCTTTGTCGAGAAGGGCAAGATGTTCGCCGACGCGTCGGTGGACAAGGTGATGCTGGGCTGGGGCGATGGCGCCACTCTGGCGGCCTGGCCCAACAGCGTGAATGAAAAAGGCGAAGCCCATGACTACCGCGTCTTCAGCGGCGAGGTCGGCAAATGGCTGCTGCAGCGCGATGGCAAGAACTGGGTGACCGCCTATCATGCCGATTACAATGTGCTGATCGGCTATATCTTCGAGGCCGCCACCAACCCCTGGCTGCTGGACTGGCAGCAGAACCGCACCAACCTGCAGAAGCCCTGGGACGGCAAAGTCGTGGCGCGCGGCTTTTGCTGGGGCGACAGCCTGATCCAGGGCGCCAAAAATGCCGTGGCGCAGGGCAGGAATTTCGGGGTGCCGCAATATAGCTGGATAGACGGCCGCGCCAAACGCAGCCAGACCTACACCATATTCCTGGCGGAGATTCCGTCAGGTTATCGCGGCGTCGCCAGCCTGAAAACCGAAAACGGCTTTATCGTTCTGACGGAAAAGGAAACCGGAAAAATCCTGCGCGTGAAAGCGGCGCTGGCCTAGGGAGCAGGGCCGAAATTCCGCGAGAGATAGTCGACGATCCCGTCGAACTCGTCGTCGCCGATGACGGCGCCCTTGTTGATCATGTCGTTGACGGTCAGGGCCCATCCGGTGCGGGCCTTGCGCATCGCCGTGAAGCGGGTGACCTGATGGCAATGGCTGCAGGCCGCCCACACCGTGTCGCGCATTTCGCCGGGCGGAAGCTCCTGCGCGCGGGCAACGTATGAGGTCGCCGCCAAAGCCAACAACGCTAGACAGGTGGCGCGGAAGGCGCGATCAGCCGGCATGAAGGCAATTCCCATGGCTCGAAAAGCGTGGCACGCTCCTTATAGATAAAAAATCAAGGGTGGAAGAGTGGGCAAGATTTCACGCCGTGGCGTTTGCGCCACGGGATTGGCGGCCATGGCCCTGCCGGGCATGCCGGCCTTCGCCGCGCCGGCCTATGACACCGCCAATGGCGAATGGCGCACCTATGGCGGCAATCTGGCGAGCTGGCGCTATTCGGCGCTGGACCAGATCAATGCCGGCAATTTCAGCAAGCTGCGCCACGCCTGGACCTTCCGTCCCGACAATCTGGGGCCGGTGCCAGATCCCAACCTGCAGGCGACGCCGCTGATGGTGAAGGGGACACTGTACCTTACGGCCGGTTCGCGCCGCGCCGCCGTAGCGCTCAATCCCGCCACCGGCGAGCTGAAGTGGAAATACAGTCTCGACGAAGGCAAGCGCTTCACCAATGCGCCCCGCCAGCTTTCGGGCCGTGGCCTCAGCTATTGGACCGACGGCGAAAAGGATCGCATCCTGTTCGTGACCGTCGGCTACCGGCTGGTCTGCCTGGATGCGCAGACCGGCTTGCCGGTGCCGGACTTCGGCACAAATGGCATTGTCGATCTGAAGACGGAAATGGACCAGGAGATCGACCTGACCGGCGAGCGGGTCGGCGACGATATCGGACTGCATTCGACGGTGCTGGTGGTGGGCGACGTCATCGTGGTCGGCGCGGCGCATCTGCCGGGCCGCGCCCCGTTCAAGCGTCATGTAAAGGGATATGTCCGCGGCTATGACGCGCGCACCGGCAAGCGGTTGTGGATTTTCCACACCATTCCCCGCAAGGGCGAGTTCGGCCATGACACATGGCTGAACAGCTCGGATGAATATACCGGCAATACCGGAAACTGGTGCCAGAACAGCGCCGATCCGGAGCAGGGCCTGGTCTATGTCGGCGTCGAGGCGCCGACCGGCGACTGGTATGGCGGGGCGCGGCCCGGCGACAATCTGTTCGGCGAAAGCATCGTGGCGCTGGATGTGAAGACCGGCGTGCGCCGCTGGCATTTCCAGACCGTGCATCACGGGGTGCAGGACCGCGACATTCCCTGCGCGCCGATCCTTTGCGACATCACGGTGGACGGCAAGAAGATCAAGGCCATCGCCCAGCCCACCAAGCAGGCCTGGCTCTATGTCCTGGACCGGCGCACCGGAAAGCCGGTCTGGCCGATCCCTGAGCGCCCGGTCCCCAAGGGCGATGTGCCCGGCGAATGGTATCCGCCGACCCAGCCGCATGTGACCAAGCCGCCGGCCTTCGACCGCCAGGGCTTTTTCAAGGAGTATCTGATCGACTTCACGCCGCAGTTGCGCGCCGAGGCGGAAGCGCTGGTTTCCAATTACCGGATCGGGCCCTTGTTCACGCCGCCGTCGGCCAGCAAATGGCCACGCCCGCTGGCCACGATCATGAATCCCAATGGTGACGGCGCGGCGCAGTGGCCGGGCGGCGCCTTCGATCCCGAAACCAATATTTTCTACATATTCTCCAACATCTCCTACAATCCCACCGGCCAGGTGCCGGCCAATCCTGCCGTCACCGATGTCGGCCAGATGCTGGGCACCGCCACGCCGCCGGGTGAAAAGTCTGCGGGCATCACCCGGATGACGGTGCAGGGCATGCCGCTGATGAAGCCGCCTTATGGCCAGATCACCGCGATCGATCTCAACAAGGGCGAGATCGTCTGGCAGGTGCCGCATGGCGAGACGCCCGATGAGGTGCGCAACAATCCGGCGCTGAAGGGCATGACGATCCCGCGCACTGGGTCAAAAGGCAAAGTCGGGGTGCTGGTGACCAAGAGTTTGATCATCGCCGGCGACGGCACTGCCACCACCGGACCCGACGGCAAGCTGGGCGGCTGGCTGCGTGCTTACGACAAGGCCACCGGCAGGGAAGTGGGCGCGGTGCCGCTGCCCACAAAGGTCACGGGCTCGCCCATGACGTATAGCGTCGATGGCGCGCAGTATATCGCGGTTGCGGTGTCCGGCGGCATGCCCGGCCAGCTGGTGGGCTTCAGGCTTTAAGCTCAGGCCAGCAGTTGGGAGAACCGGTGCAGCGCATTGCCAAAATTCTGCTCTGGATCCTGCTGGCCACGCCGCTTGCGGTGCTGACATATGACTATCTGCATGAGGCGACCTTTCTCTTCGGAGAGGTTTATTACGGCGGCTATGTCCATGACACCGGCCGCTGGGCTGCATGGCTGCTGCTGGCGGCGCTGGTCGCGACGCCGCTGCGTCTGACCTTTCCCCGCAGCGATCTTGTGCGCTGGTATATCGCCCAGCGGCGCGCTCTGGGCGTCGCGTCTTTTGCCTATGCCAGCGCCCATCTCATTGCCTATCTGGCGCGGCAGGACTGGGCGCGCATCGCGGAGGATTTTGCGCAAGCCGGATTCTGGACCGGCTGGATCGCCTTTGCGATTTTCGCCGCCCTGGCTCTGACCTCGAACGATTTTTCCATGCGGTTGCTCCGGCGCGGCTGGAAAAACCTGCACCGGCTGGTGCATGGTGCGGCCATCCTGGTCTTCGCCCACTGGGCGCTCACCGCCTTTGATCCGTTCCTGGCTTGTTGCCATATTGTTGCCCTGGCGCTGCTGGAATCCTGGCGCCTGTTCCTGACATGGCGTCCGCGCCCCGCCTGACCCGAGGAAAGTCTGATGCCGATGAAAATCTTCGCCCTTGCGGCGCTGCTGTTCGCCGCCATTCCTGCCAGCGCCCAAAACACGTTGGTCAATGCCAACACGGCCAGCGAAGCGCAGATTGCCGCCGTGCCGGGGCTGGCGCCGCTTGCCGCTGCGATTGTCGCCAAACGGCCCTATGCCAGTCCGCTGGCGCTCGATGCGGTACTGGCCGAAGGAAAGATCGCACCGGATCAGCGCAAGCTGATCTACACGCGCTTGTGGGCGCCGATGAATCTCAACACCGCGACGTTGCCGGACATCATGCTGATCCCCGGCATGAGCGCGCGCATGGCCGACGAGTTCCGCGAATACAAGCCGTACAAGTCCATCGGCCAGTTCCGGTACGAGATCGGGAAGTATGTCTCCAAGGCCGAGGTAGCCCGCCTGGAACAGTATGTTTTCGTGCCGCCCCGCTAGAAATTTCCGAAAATAGAGTATTCCCAATGGGTTGGGTGGGTTACGCAATCCGGCTTGCCTCTGCGATTGCGACTGACTATTGATTTCATCTCAACAGGGATGAAGTCAAGCGCATGAGCATCGCCTATCCCGACTGGTCGCCCGGGGCCGACGAGGGCCCTGAGGAGCTACCTGCTCGCACGGGCATGGGCGCTCACCTCTTTGCGCTCCAGGCTGAGCCGCCGCGGCACCGCTGGAAGTCCGTGGCGATGTCCTTGGCCGGACATGGCGCGGTCCTCTATGCCGTCCTTTACCTGTCCTTCGCTGCGCCCAGGCAGGTG
>CANKIV010000008.1 GCA_947482125.1 Alphaproteobacteria bacterium | reverse complement strand
GTCGTTTCCACCGGCCCGGCCAACGAGGAAGCGGAAATTCCTTTTGGGCAGCGCAACGTATCGCTGAACCTGAACCCGCTCTGGCTGCACAATCTGGGCCTGTCGCCGCAATATCTCTGGCTTGGGGAATTGCGCACGCTCACCGGGGTGCAGATCCTGTCGCGCGATGCCAACGCCTACCGCACCCGGCTGCAGGCGCTGTATGGCGGACCCCTTTTTACATCCGCCATGGCGCTGCTGGGCGCGTCATTGGCCATGCTGTATTTCGCCTATTCCACGCGCTGGCGCGCCTTGGTGGCGGTGCTGCTGGCTGGCTACATGGCTCATTTCGCGTCCAAGGCGCTCTATCTGATGGGGGAGTTCGGCTATGTCCCGTCGGTCGTGGCGGGATGGCTGGCGCCGGTCCTGGTGATGCTGGCGGTGGCAGGCGTGCTGCTGACGATTCAGAAGCGCCGCGGGCTGGGCCTGCGCCTGCGGGAAACCCCGAAATTCGCGGACGAAGCCTAGCGCGGCCTATTTGCGGACAAGATGCTCATGGACCGCCTTGCCGCTGGCAATATCGGTGCCGAAAATGTCGAGTGACGGCACGTCGGGCATCAACCCGCCTTCCACCACCTGCAGATAGACATAGGCCAGCTTCACGGTGTGCGGCCCGATCTGCATCAGCGCCTGCGGGCGCTTGGCCGCGTCGAGTGTCAGGGTGATCCTGCGTTCGGGCAGCGCGGCAATGCTGAAGGTGACGGGAAGGTTTGCGTCGGTGCGCACGGCCTTCACGCCATAGGCCATCATCCGTTCGATGAAATTGAGCGGCTGTCTGCTGCCGTCGATGTTGAATTTGCGCCAGAAAGCCTCGACCGGATCGCCGCGGTTTATGGCGCCAGCCGCATCGAGCCGGGCGGCGTAGATCACCGTGTTGGAATTGGGCGATCGCTGGACATAGAAAAGCTGGTTTGGCTCGTCCGGTGTCCTGAATTCGGGGCGGATGCGCGCGATCGCGGCGCTTTCATCAATCGTGCTGGTGAAATCGCGCGCTGCCGCCGCGCCGCATGGCGCCAGCGCGATCAGAGCGCCAAAAACCAAATGCCGGAATGTCATAGCTTGCGCAGCGCCGCCGCAATCAGTGCCTCGGCTTTGGCGGCGTCGTCCACCACCCCGCCCAGGGTGAAGAAGGGGTGGACCATGCCGGGAAAAATGACGAACTGCGTCGGCACGCCGGCATCCTGCAGCCGCTTGGCATAGATTTCGTTCTCGTCCACCAGCGGATCGAATTCGGCGCTGATGATCAGAGCCGGCGGCTGGCCCTTCAGGCTTTCGCGCAGCATGGGCGAGGCGCGGGGGTCCAGGCGATCTTGCGGATCGGGAATGTAATTGTCGGCGAACCAGTGCAGCGCCTTGCGGGTCAGCATATAGCCGGTGGCGTTGCGTTCGTAGGACGGATATTCGCGGCTATGGTCGGTGATGGGATAGATCAGCGCCTGGAAGGCAACCTTGAACTCACCGCTGTCCTGCGCCATCTGGGCCACCACGGCGGCGAGATTGCCGCCGGCGCTGTCGCCGCCCACGGCGATCTTCGCCGGATCGATATTGAGCAATTCGGCATTGTCGCTGGCCCAGCGGGTCGCGGCATAGGCATCCAGCACCGCGCCGGGAAAGATGGTTTCGGGCGCCATGCGGTAGTCCACCGACAGCACGGCGCAGTCTCCCTGCACCGCCAGGCGGCGGCAGGCGGTGTCGTACAGCGCCAGGCTTCCCAGCATGAAGCCGCCGCCATGGAAATAGACCAGCAGCGGGCAGGGCGCCGCGCTGCGGCTGGGGCGATAGAAGCGCGCCGGTATGGGGCCGTAATCGCTGGGCATGGACAATTGATAGGTGACGGCGACCGGCGGCTTTTCCGGGAGCAAGGTCAGGCGCTGGCGCTCATAGACCACACGCAGCTCGGCCGGCGTCAGGTCGGTTGGCAGATCTCCGGCGCGCTGGATGGCGGTGGCGACTTGGGGATGGATTGGCATGGGCCCAGCTTATGAGAAACGCATCACGGTGGTCGAGCGGAATGTCCCGCCCGGGCGCAGAATAGTGTCCGGAAAAGCGGCTTTGTTGGGGCTGTCGGGAAAATGCTGGGTCTCCAGCGCCAGCGCCTCGCGCGGCCTTATGACCGCGCCCGCCGCATTGACCTGGCTGCCATTCACATTGTTGGTGGAATAGACCTGCATGCCCGGCTCGGTGGTCAGCAGTTCCAGTCCATGGCCGTTTTCAGGGGCGGTCAGCCGCGCCGCCCATTCCAGCGCCCCCGGCGCGGTTTTGTTGAGCACGACATTGTGGTCATAGCCCCGTGCCAGCGCCATCTGGGTTTCGGTGGAATCCACCCGCGCCCCGATCATGGTGGCTTTGCGATAATCCAGCGCGGTTGCCGCCACCGGTGCGATCGCGCCGCTGGGAATCTGCCTGTCATCGGTGGGGGTGAAATGATCGGCATTCAACTGCAACAGTTGCCCTGTGACCGGACCTTGTCCCGCCAGATTGAAATAGGTGTGGTTGGTGAGATTGACCGGTGTCGGCGCGTCGGTGACCGCTTCATAGTCCAGCCGCAATTCATTTTGCGCCGTCAGGGTATAGGTCACCGTCACGGTGAGATTGCCGGGAAAGCCCTGGTCTCCGTCCGGGCTGAGCAGGCGCAGGGTCACGGCGTCGTCGCGGGCCGCTGTCACATCCCAGATGCGGATGCCCCAGCTCTCCCCGCGCCCGCCATGCAAGGTGACGCCATGTTCATTCTGCGCCAGCGGGTAATGCCGGCCCTCCAGGGTGAAGCCGCCCCTCAGGCGATTGGCATAGCGGCCGATCAGGCAATTCCACCAGCCGCTCGCCTCATAGGCGGCGAGGTCCTTCAGCCCCAGCACCATGTTGGCGGTCTGGCCGGGGGGATGGATGGCGGTGATGGTGCCGCCCATGTCCAGCACGGTTGCGGTCATGCCGGCGGCATTTTTCAGGGTATGGGCGTGGACCGCCGCGCCGTCGCCCTTGGCGCCATAAAAAGACCGGATCATGCCGCGCCGCCTTCGAAAAACAGGCAAAAGCGATATTCCGGCGCCAGCGTCCAAGTCAACGCCCGGGCGGAAATGGCATGTTCCTTTTGCGCGGCTTTTGCTAGGAGTCTGGGGCCTGGGAGATGATCGTGGCCAAGAAGAACACCCGCCGCAGCGGCAGCGTCGTAACCATCCATGATGTGGCGCGTCACGCCGGCGTTTCGCCCATGACGGTTTCGCGGGTAATGAATTCTGAACCCAATGTGCGCGAAGAAACCCGCGTCCGCGTCACGGCCTCGGTCAAGGCGCTGCGCTACTCGCCCAACATGGCGGCGCGCAGCCTGGCCAGCGCCAATGGCATGCATATCGGCATTTTCTTTCGCAATCCCAGCGCGGGCTATCTGACCGAGCTGCTGCTGGGCAGCCTGGATCAGTCCCGCCGCAGTGGCTGCCAGCTGGTGATCGAGCAGTGCGACGGCGCGGAAAAAGACCGCGAGGCCATCCATCGCCTGGCCAAGGGCGGCATTGACGGTGTCATCCTGCCCGCGCCGCTCTGCGATTCCCAGGAAGCCCTGCGCGGCGTGGCCGAGGTCGGCATTCCCGCCGTGCTGGTCGCGCCGGGTCAGCCGCCGCCGGAACATTCCGCCGTCCATATCAACAATTTCGAAGCCGCCCGCGCCATGACTCGGCATTTGCTGGCGCTGGGCCACACGCGCATCGGCTTCATCAACGGCCATCCCGCCCAGGCTTCCAGCGGCCAGCGCTTCCGCGGCTTTATCGAAGCCATGACCGAGGCCGGCCTGACCATCAGTCCCAAGCAGGTGACGCAGGGCTATTTCGACTATCGCTCCGGCCTGGGCGCGGCGGAACAGCTTCTGTCCAGCTACCATCCCACCGCCATCTTCGCCAGCAATGACGACATGGCGCTTGCCGCCATGGCCATCGCGCATAGAAGGGGCCTGGACGTGCCCGGCGATCTCGCTATTGCCGGCATTGACGATACGCCGCTGGCCACCACCGTGTGGCCGGAGCTGACCACCATCCGCCAGCCGATTGCCGACATGGCGCGCGAAGCCGTGCGACTGCTGATTGACCAGATTCGCGGCCGCCGTTCCGGCACGGCGCCGCCGGTGGTGCACAAGCTGCTGAAATTCACGCTGGTCGAACGTGAATCTTCCGGGGCGGTTTCGCAAAAGCCCGCGCCGCGCCGCAAGCGCAAGGCCAAGTCTTGACAGTTCTCCACGGCTGTTATTGTTAGCGTAACCACAATTCGGGCCGGGGCCGCATCATGACGAACGCTCCTTTGGGCGCCAAAGGCGCCATCTATCCCAGCCTGAAGGGCAAGCGGGTGGTGGTGACGGGCGGCGGCTCGGGCATCGGCGCCGGACTTGTGGAAGCCTTTGCGCGCCAGGGTGCCGAAGCGATTTTCGTCGACATTATGGAACGCGAAAGCGCCGATCTGGTGGCGCAGCTGAAAGATGCGCCTGTGCCGCCGGCGTTTCATCGCCTCGACCTTACCGATCTTGCCGCCGTTGAAGCTTTCTTCCAGGCCCTGGGTCCGGTCGACGTGCTGGTCAACAATGCGGGCAATGACGACCGCCACACGCTTGGCGACATCACCCCCGCTTATTGGGACGACCGCATGGCGGTCAATCTCCGCCACATGCTGTTCTCGGCCAAGGCGGTGGCGCCTGGCATGAAGAGCCGCGGCGGCGGCGCCATCATCAACTTCGGCTCGATCTCCTGGCATCTCGGCCTGCCGGGCTTGCTCCTCTACGAGACCGCCAAGGCGGGCATTGAAGGCATGACCCGGGCGCTGGCGCGCGAACTGGGCCCGGACCACATCCGTGTCACCGCGGTGTTGCCGGGCAATGTGAAAACCCCGCGACAGGCCAAATGGTACACGCCCGAAGGCGAAGCGGAGATCGTAGCTCAGCAATGCGTTCCGGGCCGCATCCTGCCCGAACATGTCGCCTCGCTGGTCCTGTTCCTGGCCTCGGACGACGGGCGCATGTGCACCGGCCATGAATACTGGATCGATGCGGGATGGCGCTGAACGCGCCTGAGTGTGTCTGGCCGGTTCAGGCCGTGCTGGGCGAAGGCCCGCTCTGGTGGAACGGAGCGCTGTGGTTCACGGATATCAAGCAGCGGAAAATTCATTGTTTCGATCCGGCGGGCGAAAGTCGCAGCTGGGACGCGCCGTCGCCGGTCGGCTTCATCGCGCCTTTCGGCAATGGACATTTTCTCGCCGGCGCCAAGACCGGCCTGTACGACTTCGATCCCGCCGGCGGCGCATTTTCGCTGATCCGTGACGTGGAGCCGCAACATCCGGGCAATCGCCTCAATGATGGCGCGGTGGATGCGAAGGGCCGCTTGTGGTTTGGCTCGATGGACGATGATGAAAGTGCCGCCAGCGGCAAGCTCTATCGCCTGGATGCGGGCGGGCTGGCGGTGATGGATTCGGGTTATGTCATCACCAACGGCCCCGCTTTCAGTCCGGACGGGCGCACGCTCTATCACACCGATACGCTGGAAAAGATCATCTATGCCTTCGACACGGGCGAGGACGGGATGCTGCGGAACAAGCGCGTTTTTGTCCGCATCGAAGAGGGCGCGGGCTATCCCGACGGGCCGGTTGTGGATGCGCAAGGGTGTCTGTGGACAGGATTGTTCGGCGGCTGGGCGGCGCGGCGCTATTCGCCTGGCGGTGCGCTGCTGCAAAGCGTGAAATTCCCCGTCGCCAATGTCACCAAGATCGCCTTCGGCGGCGCGGAGTTGAAAACCGTCTATGCCACCAGCGCCCGCAAGGGTCTTTCATCCGATGATCTCGCCGCCCAACCGCAGGCGGGCGGGCTGTTCCGCTTCCAGGCGGATGTGCCGGGCCTGCCGCAAAACGCGCTTCGCTTCTGAGCTACCAGTTATACATCGAGCCATCTTCCAGCCGGTTCACCGGCAGGAAAGCGCGCCTGTAGGGATACTGCGCCGCCAGCTTCTCGTCGATGTCCACGCCCAGCCCCGGTGTCTCGCCCGGATGCAGCGCGCCGTCCCGATAGCTGTAGGCGTGGGGGAAGACCGCGTCGGTCTCTTTGGTGTGGTGCATATATTCCTGGATGCCGAAATTGGGAATCGAAACGTCGAAGTGCAGCGCCGCAGACATGCAGACTGGTGAAAGATCGGTGGCGCCATGGCAGCCGGTGCGCACATTGTGCAGATCGGCCAGGGCCGCGATCCGCCGCAGGTGGGTAATGCCGCCGGCATGGACCACAGTGGCGCGGATATAGTCGATCAGCTGTTCCTCGATCAGCTGCTTGCAGTCCCAGATGCTGTTGAAGATTTCCCCCACCGCCAGCGGCGTGGTGGTGTGCTGGCGGATCAGGCGGAAGTTGGCCTGGTTTTCCGCCGGCACGGCATCCTCCAGCCAGAAAGGCCGGTAGGGTTCGAGATCCTTGCCCAGCCGCCCCGCTTCGATCGGCGTCAGGCGGTGATGAATGTCGTGCAGCAGGTGAATGTCCCATCCCAGCGCATCGCGTGCGGCCTTGAAGAGGTCGGGCACCGAGCGCAGGTATTTCTCGCTGGACCAGACATTCTCCGTCGGGATGTCGGCATCGGCGGGCTCGTAGAACAACCGCGTCTTGGCCACGCCATAGGTGGATTTCAACCCCGGCACGCCGGACTGAAGGCGGATCGCCCTGTACCCCAGCGCCAGATAGGACTGCGCCTGTTCGATGGTTTCTGCGATGGTCGTGCCGTTCGCATGGGCATAGACCATCGCCCCGTCGCGGCAGCGCCCGCCCAGCAATTGATACAACGGCAGGCCCGCCGCCTTGGCCTTGATGTCCCACAGCGCCATGTCCACCGCCGCGATGGCCGACATGGTGACCGGTCCGCGCCGCCAATAAGCGCCGCGATAGAGATACTGCCAGGCGTCTTCCACCGCATGGGCGTCACGGCCAATCAGGCAGGGAATGACATGGTCTGTGAGATAGCTGGCGACCGACAGCTCGCGCCCGTTCAGGGTGGCGTCGCCGATGCCAGTGAGGCCGTCCGCCGTCTCGATCTTCAGGGTGACGAAATTGCGCCCGGGACAGGTCACGATCACCCGGGCGGAAACGATCTTCAGCACTGCGCATCTTTCAAAGCCGCAGCTTCACTCTAGCTGGCGAAGGGGTCGTCCCGGAAGTCGCGCTCGACATAGGAGAAATAGTCGAAATCGGCCGGCGCGGCGGTGCCGGCCATGTCCTGGCAGGCCATGCCGACAAAGGCGCCGGTGAAATTGGGCGATCCGGGGAGATTGGCCTCGTCGGACAGGATGGAGGCGTCGAATGTCTCCGGCAGGCGTTGCCAGGCATCGGTGCCCGCCCGCCAGGCGAAATACATCCGCGCGCCATCGACTTCGACCCTGAGGCCAATGGGCTGGCCGGACGGAATGGCAATCGGCGCGGTGAAGGCGTCGCTCAGCGGATCGGGGATCATGCTCATCACCCGGATATGCTTGCCCACCGTCTCGTCATGGCTGACGTGCAGGTAATGGAATTTGTTCTGGCCGTAATAGCAGACCAGTCCCGCGGCCTGCTGGAAATGCGCCGGCTCGAACTCCATCACGGTTTCGGCGCTGTAGTGATGGGATTGCTGGCGGCGCGCCACCAGCGCCTGGGTGAACAGGCTGCCTATGGTTTCGCGCCCATACAGACGCAGATGGCCGGGCCGGGCCGTCAGGCTGAATATGGTCTTGGGCCAGGGCGTGCGCAGCCACTGGAAATGGCCGCTGATGGTGCCAAGGTCGAAATCGTCGCGCACCGGATCGGCGGGAAACGGATGCGGCTCAAGCGCCGGCGCCGGCGTGGTCAGTTGCGGCAGGCCCGGCTCGCCTTCGGTGTAGAGCCAGCCATCGTCGCTCCAGCGCATTTTCTGGATGGCGGTTTCCCGTCCCAGGGTGCAGCGGCCGCGTGTCGTCAGCGGACGGCCGCAGAGATAGACCATGTAGGTCTCGCCATGCTGCGTTTCGACCAGATCGGCATGGCCGGCGCGCTGCAGCGGCAGGTCGGGATGGTCGCGCGAACTCATGATGGTGGTGTCGGGATGCAGTTCATACGGCCCCAGCACATGCCCGGACCGCGCCATGGTTACGGCATGGTTCCAGGTGGTGCCGCCTTCCGCCGTCAGCAGGTAGTAATAGCCGTTGCGCTTGTAGAGATGCGGCGCTTCCGTCAGCCCCAGCGCGGTACCGGGAAAGATGTTGACCCGCTCGCCGATCAGCCTGCGGTCCTTCAGGGAGAATTCCTGCGCCACGATGCCGCCGAAGCGGTTGCGGCCGGGGCGATGGTCCCACAGCATGTTGACGAACCATTTGCGGCCGTCATCGTCGTGGAACAGCGAGGGATCGAAACCGCTGCTGTTGACATAGACGGGGTCGGACCAGTCGCCATCAATCACTGTGGTGGTCGCGATGTAATTGTGAAAATCACGCAAGGACGCGCCGGTGGCGCCGGCGACCGAAGTGCGGCCATAGCGCTTCACATCGGTAAAGGTCAGAAAGAAATTCACGCCATCATGCGAAAGGCAGGGCGCCCAGACCCCGCAGGAATCCGGATCGCCCAGCATGTTGAGCTGGCTGGGACGGCGCAGCGGTGAGGGCAGCAGCCGCCAGTTCACCAGATCGCGCGAATGATGAATGCGCACGCCCGGAAACCATTCGAAGGTTGACGTAGCGATATAATAGTCATCGCCCACCCTGAGGATGGACGGATCGGGATGGAAGCCCTTGAGGATGGGGTTATGAATTTCAATCACTGTGTCTGGGATATCAGGCATGGGTGGCGAGTTTCCGGATGACGGTCCATACGACGACGGCGGCGATAAGATCGAGCACCGCCAGGCCGATGAAGAAGGGGGTGTAGCCGATGGTGCTGACCATCCCGCCGATCACCAGCGTGGCGATGAATATGCCCAGATTGGCGCAGGTGCCGGTCATGCCGGCAACGGTGCCGACCTCGTTGCGGCGAAACAGGTCGGTGGCCATGGTGATCATGGTCACCGACAGAGTCTGATGGGCGAAGCCCGCCAGGCTCAGCAGCGCCACGGCCGCATAGGGGCTTTGCACCGTGCCGGTGAAGGCGACGCCGATCATCATGATCGCGCCCACCGTAAAGCCGCCGCGTCGCGCATCGATCAGGTCCCAGCCGCGCTTCTGCAGGAACAGCACCACGCTGGGGCCGAAGACGCAGCCCAGGTCGGCGGCCAGGAATGGCAGCCAGGCGAACATGGCGATCTGCTTGAGGTCGAAACCGCGTACCTGGGTCAGGTACAGTGGCACCCAGAAGGACAGCATCCCCCAGCACGGATCGGTGAGGAAACGCGGCAGGGCGATGCCCCAGAAATTGCGCCGCTTCAGGATCGAGATGATGGACGGCTTCTTGTCGTCCGACAGCAGGTAGTTTTCCTGGCCCGAAACGATCAGTTCGCGTTCTTCCGCCGACAGTTTGGGATGGCTGGCGACAGGATGGTAGAACAGCAGCCACAGCACCACCCAGCTCAGGCTGATGGCGCCCACGATCACGAACGACGCCTGCCAGTTGCCGAAATACAGGATCGCCCAAACCACCAGGGGCGGCGCCAGCATCTGGCCGATGCTGGGCCCGATATTGTAGAGGCCGCCGGCGAACCCGCGCTCCCTGGCGGGAAACCATTCCGACACCACCTTCAGCCCGCCGGGCGAGAAGGCGCCTTCGGCAAAGCCCAGCGCCCCGCGGAAGAAAGCCAGCATCTGCCAGCTGGTGGCGAAGCCATGCAGCATGCAGATCACCGACCAGGCGAAGGCGAAGATGGCAAAGCCGGTCTTCACCCCCAGAATGTCGATGATATAGCCCACCAGCGGCTGCAGCATGATGCAGAACTGGAAGGCGCTGGTGATGTAGCCATACTGCTGGGTGGTGATGTCCAGCGTTTCCATCACGGTGGGCGCGGCCACCGACAGGGTGGCGCGCGACAGGAAGTTCACCATCGCGCCCATCATGATCAGGGCAATGGTGATCCAGCGGATGCCCATGTAGCGGCGCATCGTTCCCTCCGGTGGTCCGTTTTTGCGGGCTGTTCTTGTTCTTTGTCAGTCCTAGCGCATTGAGCCGGGACCGGGGGGATGGTAACGGTAACGTCACGGCGCGCAAAGACAAAAAGGCCGGGCAGGGCACGTGTCACACCTTTGCGGACGCGCCGGCCCTGTGGCCTACTGACAAAAAATACTGGGGCAGGAACCATGCAGACCGCCAACACCGATACGCCGCTGCGCCGCGGGCGCCTGTTCATCGTGGCGCTGCT
The DNA here is from genome assembly GCA_947482125.1 of Alphaproteobacteria bacterium. GTDB lineage: Bacteria > Pseudomonadota > Alphaproteobacteria > Micropepsales > Micropepsaceae > Rhizomicrobium. Next base: position 14,000 of record CANKIV010000008.1, on the reverse strand, counting down.
GGCGCTGTTCACCGGTGGCGCGGCGGTTTCCATGCGCGCCGCCACCGCCGTGCACATGCGCACCGAATATCTCGATCCCATTGATCCGGCCAATGCCGGCGCCATGCTGGGCACCGCGCTGGGCGCCGCCTTTGCCGGTTTCGCCATCACCCTGCTGCTGGCCAGCGCGGTGCTGGCCAAGATCGGCTTCCGCAACGCCCTGATCGCCGCCGCCGTGTTGATGATCGCGGGCTTCGCGCTGGTCGCGCATGCCGGATCGCTGGGCCTGTCGCCCTATACCGGCCTGTTGGTCGGCATGGTGGTGCAGGGCCTGGGCTGGGGGCTGATCGAAACCGTGATCAACCCGCTCACCAGCGCCATCTATGCCGAGGACCGGGTGTCGCGGCTTTCCATCCTGCATGCCTGGTATCCGGCGGGCGTGGTGGGCGGCGCGCTGATGGGCCTTGCCGCCGATGGCGCCGGCATTCCCTGGCGCTGGGAGCTGGGCGCGCTGATGGTGCTGTGCCTGGCCTTCGCGGTCCTTGCCAAGATCGAGAATTTTCCTCCCGTCAGCGCCTCGACCGATGCACCGGTGACGCCGGGCGAAATGATCAAGGCCACCATCCAGTCGCCCACCATCTTTTTGTGGGTGATCCTGATGATGTTCACCGCCGCCACCGAGTTCGCGCCGGGGCAATGGGTCGACGTGGCGCTGAGCCAGATCGTCGGCATGCGCGGCATCTGGCTGCTGGTCTATGTCAGCGCGCTGATGTTCGTGATGCGCCATTTCGCCGGACCGCTGGTCAAGGTGCTGGGCAATGTCGGGCTGCTGATCTTCTCGGCGATCTTCGCCACCATCGGCTTGTTCGCGCTCAGCATGGTGGACGGCCCGATCGGCGCGATCCTGGCCTCGACCGCCTGGGGCTTTGGCGTCTGCTTCTTCTGGCCCACCATGCTGGCGACCGTGGCCGAGCGTTATCCGCGCAGCGGCACCATGGTGTTCGGGCTGATGGGAGCGGCGGGCGCGGCCTGCACCTGGGTGGTGCTGCCGACCCTGGGCGCCATCTCCGATTCCGCCAAGCTGGCGGCGGCGGGCGGCGACGCCCATCTGGTGGCCACGGCCGAGGGCGACCAGTTGCAGCAGATCCTGGCGGCGGCCGCCACCGCCTCCTTCCGCTCCATCGCGCTGATCCCGCTGGTGCTGATCTTTGTCTTCACCGCGATCAAGATCGCGGACCGGATGCGCAAGCAGGGCTAAAGTGACACCGGAGCAGCGACAGGCGGCCTGCGAATACCTCTACCAGCATTGGCTGGCGGGCACACGGCTGGACACGCTGCCGCCGGAGTTCCTGCCGGGGACCCGCGCCGAGGCCTATCGCGTCCAGGCCTGCATCGAAGCTCATACCAGCCAGCCGCTTTATGGCTGGAAGATCGCCGCCACCAGCACTGCCGGGCAGAAGCATATCGGCGTGGATGGGCCGCTGGCCGGGCGGCTGCTGGCCGAACGTCGCATTGAAGACGGCGGCGTCTGCCCCTTGGGCAACAATCTGATGAAGGTGGCGGAGATGGAATTCGCCTTCCGCATGGCCCGCGATTTGCCGCCGCGCGGGGCGGACTATTCGCAGAGTGAAGTGCTGGACGCGGTCGCCAGCCTGCATCCCGCCATCGAGATTCCGGATTCGCGCTACGAACATTTCGAAAGCGTGGGCCTTCCCAGCCTGATCGCCGACAATGCCTGCGCCCACCGTTTTGTGATTGGAGGTGCGGCGGAGAATTGGCGCGGGCTGGATCTCGCCGCGCACAAGGTGCGGGGCTTGCGCAATGGTGCGGTAGCGCAAGAGGGCCAGGGCGCCAATGTGCTGGGCGATCCGCGCATCGCCCTGACCTGGCTGGCCAATGAGTTGTCCCGCCACGGCGTGACATTGAAAGCAGGGCAGGTGGTGATCACCGGCACCTGCGTCAAGCCGGTGACGATTGCCGTGGGCGACCGCGCCGAAGGCGATTTTGGCGCCCTCGGCCGCGTGTCGGTAACGATCGGCTGATTACTTTTCCAGCGCCTTGAGCTGGGCCGCCTGGCTGGCGAGCCGTTGCTCGCGCTCCTTGGCGAAGCGGGAAATGCCGTTGAAGATCGACTCCGGATCGAGATGGGCCTCTTCGATTACTTCGCCTTCCAGCCCGCCCGTCAGCCACTGATTGTCCCAGTCCGAGGTCAGCGAATAGGCGTCGGTCAGCGGGCCCAGATTCTGCACCGGCATCACCCGGCGGGTGCCGGTCGAGACCACCATGGCGTCCAGCAGCGCTTCGGGCGGCAGCACGGCATTGCGATAGGCGTCCGGCTGGCGGTCGAACAGTTCTTCGCTGATGGCCGAGATGATCTTCACATTGATGCCGGCTTCTTCGAGGCGCGGCAGAATCTTCACCAGATTGACGGTGGAAGAGGCGCCCTGGCTGACGACATAACCGTGGCGCGGCTTGCCCGGGGTGAAGTCGCGGATGACATAGAAGCCCTTGGCAGCGGCCTTGATGTCGGTGTCGGCGAATTTGCTGCGGTCGACCACGGCATTGTCGGGACGGGCGACCTCGATGATGATGACGCCGACCTTGGGATCGCGCGCCGCGATTTCGGCGGCGGCGAAATAGCCGGACGCCACATCGTTATAATCCCAGAAATTCAGGTGAATGACCTGGCCGCGAGGGAACAGGCGCCAGACCTGGGTGGCGAAGATGCCGAAATGGGTGCGCCCGTCAGCGGCAGTTTCCGGGCCGGAATGTCCGGCCAGGATGTGCAGCACGCCCATGCGGAAGCGGCTGTCCTGGTTCTGCTGGCTCCAGACGCGCGCCGGCGTGTACATCAGGGGCGTGAAGGCGCCATAGGTGCCCGACAACGCCCACACGCCGGCGAATTTCTCCGGATCGACGCTGGCGCTCTGGCTGACCAGGCCGATGGCCGAGCAGACATTGCCGGCTTCCTGGATGGCGGCCTTGACGCGGGTGCCCAGGGGATTGGCCACCGGGTCGTAATGGCCCCACAGCGCGCCATGCTCGACATTGATGGATTCCGACAGGTCCGCCGCCAAAGTGACGAAGCGGTTGTCGGTGACATGGTTCATCCACTTGATGACTTCGGAAATGGCGCGCCGCGCGCCCGCCGCTTCGCCGGGCTTCTTGAACAGGCTGATGGAAACTTCTTTTTCCGCCCCCGAGACACGGTTCTTCACCGTCAGTTTCTGCGGCTCGACAGGAAGCTTGGAAACCCTGAGCCGTTCGTCCTGGAAAGGATCGTTCTGGTTGTCGATGGAAAGCTTGCGGTCGTCCTTGACGCCGTCGCCGATCTCCACCAGCCGGTCGGCCAGCCAGTCGCCCAGTCCGTTCCTGTCCATCACCGACATCACCTTGTCGATATTGGTCTTGAACTGGATCAGGCGCTGCTTGGGGTCGGTCACCGCACCATTGCGGATGCCGTCGAAAGTGATCCCGTAACGCTGCTCGAAGCTTTCGGCCAGCGCCACGAAATATTCCGAGTTCATCTTCTGGCCATAGGGATGGCTGGCATAGCTGACGATCTGCTTGACGCTGCCCAGCTTGCCGTCGGCGGCGCTGGGCCAGTAACCCTTGGTGGTCCTGGCGATGGAGATCATGGGGCGGCGGTCGCTGGCGTCCCAATTCTCCATGGCGGCGAAATTGGCGGCGATCTGGCCATAGTCCGCGCCGTTCTCCACCGTCAGCACATTCCAGCCATAGGATGTCCACTGATCGGCGAGCTTGTAGCCGTCGGCATACTTGGCGGGGATAACGCCGCCCAGCAGCACATCGTCGATGCCGGCATTGTTGTCCGACAGGATGACGCGCAGCCGCTTTCCCACCTGCAGCGCCAGGGCCTGGGTCTTGAGTTCCTGGGCATGGCCCTCGGTCATGGCGAACTCGCCCTCCAGGGCGATGATCTTGGGCGTGTCGGTGGCGCCCGCCATGTCCCAGAAGGCGGCCTTGCCGGCCGCGGTGGCGACGCCGACGCCCGAGGGGCCGCCATTGACGTCATTGGTAACGTCGATGCTTTCGGCATGGCCCGACAGCGCCTTGATGCCGCGCGCCCTGGCCTGGGCGAACAGCGGGTCGCCGTCCAGGCCCTGGTCCGACAGCAATGTCTTCAGCGCGCCGGCGCCGCGGCGGAAACCCAGGGCGTCGATCGGCAGGATCGCGACTTCCGGATCGACTGCGTATTTTTTGTCGCCGGTCGCCTTCAGGCGGCGTTCCATCGCCTGGCCCAGGATCATGTAAAGCGCGTAGCAGGTCGGCACGCTGTGGCCGGCGGCCATCATGAACTTGTCGCCGAAGGGATGCTTGGGACGGCGGATGTCATAGCGCAGGCCGCCGCGTTCCGGGCCCAGAAGATGGGCGGTGACGTTGAAGGGCGTATAGGCCAGCGGGCCGCCGAAGTGACCGGTCTGGGCATAGTTGCCCAGCAGCACCAGGGTCATGCAGGTCATGAACCCGACATCTTCAAAGCGGGCGCGCTCTTCGGCGCTCAGCGCGGCGTTTTTTTTGATCTCAATGTTCATGATTTGTAATTGAGCCCTTTGGGCTGTTCCCCGGTAAAGCCGGTTGCGTCCGGCATGTGGCGGCGGATGCTATCCGAAGGTCCTGCGCCGGGTCGAGCCGCAACGTGCGAAAATCCCGCCGGTTTGCGCCGTATCATTTGGAATTTGCTGGAATATTTCTGCCTTGGGCGTGTTGTTTCCGGTACCATGTGACAACACGCCCTAGGCTGCGCGCCGGCGCGTGCGGCCACCGGCTATTTAACTTGATTTGGGCAAAGGCGCTTTGGCAGGTTCGCGTGGTCAACGCGTATTTGCCGAAGAGTTCCGACATGATCGCCCTGCGCAAGTTCATACCGTTCGTTGCTGTTCTGATGGCGCCGGGCCTCGCCCATGCCGCCCCCTTGCCCAGGCCCGTTGCCGACATGATCCGCGCGGCGGTCGAAAGCGAGGATCTCTCCGCCGCCAACGCGGTGGTCAGGACCGCCAAGAAATCCAACCCGCAATCTTCTGTCGAGATTGATGCCCTGTTCGCGAAGTTGAAGGCCCGCATCGACTTCCGCCGGCTGGCGAAGCTTCGGCGGCAAAGATTTTCGCAAGGATGGAAGGGCAGGGGCGAATTCGGAGCCACCAGCGCCACCGGCACCATCCACAGCACCGGCATCACCGGCGGCGTGTCGCTGGTCAAGGACGGCCTGAAGTGGAAGAACGCCATGACCGCTTCGGTCGATTATCTGCGCTACAATGGGGTCGAGCAGCGCAACCGCTATTTCGCGGGCCACCAGACCAATTTCAAATTCAATGACCGGCTCTATGCGCTTGCGCTCGCCAGTTGGGAAGGAAACCGCGCCCAGGGGTTTCGCAGCCGCGTGATCGCTTCGGCCGGCCTGGGTTATTCCCTTATCAACGCGCCCAGCATGTCCCTGTCGGTGGAGGCGTCACCGGCCTTGCGCCAGACCGACTATGCCGAGGTCGGCCGCGGCAGCCAGTTCGCGATGCGCGTGGCCAGCAATTATCGCTGGTCGCTGACCCCCAAGCTGACCCTGACCGAGGACCAGGCTTTCTTCCGGGAAGGACGGGACGAGACGTTGACCTCGGAATCGGCGCTGACGATGAAGCTGATCGATGCCCTGTCGGCGCGCATTTCCTACCGGCTGCAGCGGGAAGCCAAGTCACGGCCACTGGCCCGGAGCAACGACACCACCAGCCGCATATCGCTGGTCTACGCGTTCTGACCGCGCCGGGGCAGGCGCAACGCCAACATGCCGATTTGGAAGTGGTTGGGGGACTAGGATTCGAACCTAGACAGGCAGAGTCAGAGTCTGCAGTCCTACCGTTAGACGATCCCCCAGCGCGGGGGGCGGACCCCCGTGGGACCGCCCGTTTAGACCAGCCCGCACCGGCTTTCAAGGACGAAGCGGGGGCGGCCAAGTACCGGCTAATCCTCCTGAATCCGGCTGGTCCGGCGGGTGTCCGGCATGGTCAGCACGACCAGGAACCCGAAGGCCATGATCGCCGAGGTGTAGATATAGAAGCCGCTTTCGTTGCCGGCGGATTTGAACCACAGCGCCACATATTCCGCGGTGCCGCCGAAGATGGCGTTGGCCAGGGCGTAGGGCAGCGCCACCCCCAGGCTGCGGACATAGGCAGGATAGAGTTCCGCCTTCACCACAGCATTGATGGAGGTATAGCCGCCCTGGATCATCATGGCGCCGAACAGGATGAAGAAGATCATCAGCATCGAGCCGCCCTGGGCGACCGTGGTCATCACCGGATAGGTGATCAGGGTGCCGCCGCCGAACGCCATCAGCAGCAGCGGCTTGCGGCCGATCTTGTCCGAGATCCAGCCGAGCAGGGGCTGGGCCAGCATGAAACAGACCAGCGTTGCGGCGGAAAGTTCGGTGGCCTGGTCGCGGGTGAAGCCGGCGGTGTTGGCCAGGAACTTCTGCATGTAGGTGGTGTAGATATAAAAGGTCAGCGATCCGCCCGCCGTCAGGCCCAGCACGGTGAGGGTCTCGCGGGGAAATTTCTGGAACAGCATCTTGGTGCTGCCCAGCTCCTCGCCCGATGCCTTGGCTTTCACGAAGGATTCGGATTCTTCCATCCAGCGGCGCAGCCAGAAGGCGACCACCGCCAGGATGGCGCCGATCACGAAAGGCACGCGCCAGCCCCATTCCATCATCGCCGCTTCGCCGATGCTGTAGCGCAAGGTGATCAGGACCACGAGCGCCAGCAGCTGGCCGCCGATCAGGGTGACGTAATTGAAGCTGGACCAGAAGCCGCGATGCGTCTTGCCGGCCATTTCGCTCATATAGGTCGCGCTGGCGCCATACTCCCCGCCCAGCGCCAGGCCTTGCAGGATTCGGGCGACGAACAGGATGACGGGCGCAAAGACACCGATGGCTGCGGCGCCCGGGGTGAAGGCGATGATCAGCGAGCCAAAGCACATCAGCGCGACGGAGATGACCATCGCATTCTTGCGGCCATGCTTGTCGGAATAGCGGCCCATGATCCAGGCGCCGACCGGGCGGGCCAGGAAGCCGACCGCGAAGATGCCCGCGGTCTGCAGCAACTGGGCGGTCTGGTCGCCCTTGGGGAAGAAGACCGGCGCGAAATACAGCGCGGCGGCGCTGTAGGCGTACCAGTCATACCATTCGACCAGGTTGCCGATTGAACCGGTGGTGATGGCGCGCAGCCGCTGCATGACCGTCTTTGGTGCTGACACGCGAATTCCCCCAACGCTTGTTCTGGCTTGGGGGCAGATTGGTGGGCCGGGGATAGGGGCACAAGCCCCTTTTTTGCGCGGCAGCGCCAAACAGGCACACGGCCTTCGCAACCCGTGCTAGCGTGGCGGCACTAGCGCTGCTTCGAGCCGCGAAACGAGGCGAAATTGCACGGAAACCGGCAAAAAACAGGGGAAGACGGGGTCAGGTCGGCCGCGGCCGGACCGCTGCTGGCGGTCCTGGATCTGGGCACCAACAATTGCCGCCTGCTGATCGCCACCCCGGGCAAGGGCGGCTTCCGGGTGCTGGATTCTTTCTCTCGTATCGTGCGGCTGGGCGAGGGGGTGGGCCAGACCGGCCTGCTGTCGGACGCAGCCCTGGACCGCACCATCGCCGCCTTGAAAATCTGCGCCGAGCGCATCGCCAAATACAAGGTTGCGCATGTGCGCGTCATCGCCACCCAGGCCGCAAGGCTGGCCCGGAATGCCGATGTGCTGGTGTCGCGCGCCCGCAACGAAGCCGGCCTGGAATTGTCGGTGATTTCGGCGGACGAAGAAGCGGGCCTGGCCGCCAGCGGCTGCGCCCCGCTGATGGGCCGCAAATACAAGGGCGCGCTGGTATTCGATATCGGCGGCGGTTCCACCGAAATCATCTGGCTGGCCAAGACGCCCGAAGGCCCCAAGGCCAGGCTTACCGCCTCGGTGCCGGTCGGCGTGGTGAGTTTGGCGGAAAGCTATGGCGCGCACGCCGCCAGCCGCGAGGGCTTTGACCGCATGCGCGCCGACCTGCGGGAGCGCTTCGCGCCCTTTGCGCGCGAAATGGGGGGCGGCTTCGACGTCCGCCGCAATCACCTTCTGGGAACGTCGGGCACCGTCACCACCCTGGCGGCGATTGCGCTGAAGCTGCCGCGCTACAACCGCACCCGGGTGGACGGCAGCTGGCACGAAACCCGGCACATGCTGAATGTGGTGGAGCGGCTGGTGGGCATGGACACACAGGCGCTGTCCGGGATCGGCAGCATCGGCACCGAGCGCGCCGACCTGATGCTGCCGGGCTGCGCGATTTTTTCGGCCATCTGTTCCCTGTGGCCGTCGCCGGTGCTTCGCGTCGCCGACCGGGGCCTGCGAGAAGGCATGCTCCGGCAATTGAGCCAGGAACTGTCATGAAATCGGGAGATGCGTCAGGACGCGGGCGCGTGCCCGTCAAGGTGAAGAAGAATCGCGGCCGCACCACCTCGTCGCAGACATGGCTGCAGCGCCAGCTCAACGATCCCTATGTCGCCGCCGCGAAATCCAAGGGCTATCGCAGCCGCTCCGCCTTCAAGCTGGTTGAGCTGGACGAGAAATTCCATTTTCTGAAAAAGGGCGCAGCGGTGCTGGACTTGGGCGCGGCTCCGGGCGGCTGGAGCCAGGTCGCCTCCGCGCGCGGCGCCGTCGTGGTGGCGGCCGATGTGCTGGCGATGGAAGAAATTCCCGGCGTCACCTTTTTCCAGGCCGATCTTACCGATCCGGATGTGCCGGCCTTGCTGAAAGCCGCGCTGAACGGCCCCGCCGACCTGGTGCTCACCGACATGGCCGCGCCCACCACCGGCCATCGCGCCACCGATCACATCCGCACCATTGCGCTGGTGGAGATCGCGCTGGAGGTTGCCGAGGATGTCTTGCGGCCCGGCGGCACCTTTGTCGGCAAGGTGTTCCAGGGCGGTTCGTCCAACGAATTGCTGGCGCGGCTGAAGAAAAACTTTCGCGAGGTCAAACACGTCAAGCCGCCCGCCAGTCGCGCGGAGTCGGTGGAACTCTATGTGGTGGCATTGGGCTTCAAGGCGACGGGCAAATAGGGCTTCGCAAAAGCAAAAAGCTCCGGTGCGTGAACACCGGAGCTTTCCGCAAACGATAGAGATCGTCGATTAACGCGCGTGCTTCAGGCTGATCGAGCCGATGCCCGCCGCCACGTTCAGGCCGGTCGAGCCCGAAACGCTGAGCGGCTGCAAGGCGATGGACTTGTCCAACCCGCCGATCAGGGCGTTGGCGCCAAGGCCGACGCCGACAGTGGCCTGGGCGCTGGCGCCGGCATATTCGCCTTCAAGAGCGCCTGAGCGCACATCCGAGGTCGGGGCGAACACGGCCCAGATCAGCCTGCCCTTGTTGGTGTAGCCGATATCGACGCCCCACTTGGAGATCGAGCCGGTATAATGCTCAACGCGGGCCTTGGTCGGCTCATAGCTGCAGGCGAGGTCCTTGGTGGAACCGAACACGAAGCCGGCACCGGCGGCGACATTGCAGGTCAGGGTGCCGACCTTGATGCCGGCGGGGGCGGCATTGGCGACGCCAGCGGTGGCCAGACCAGCCACGGCAATCGCGGCGCCGATCATCAGATTCAATGTCTTCATAATAGTCTCCTGGGGAAATTGGAGGACTCGGCAAAATGCCGGTCGCACTGCAGGAACGCCCTGGATCGGGCAGGGTTCCCCAGGGGGGTGGCGGCAAAAGGCGGAAATCCTTGTTTTACAGGGATTTAATGGTCCAAGTTCCCTGGCACTTGCGAAAGGGGCGGGGCGCTGATACAGGCTCGGCGCTCCAAGACGGAGCGCGCCCCCTTATGACCAGCCCGACCATCCGCGAAGCCCTTACCTTCGACGATGTCCTGCTGGTGCCCGGCGCCTCCGAAGTCCTTCCCGGCCAGGTTGATACCCGCACCCGTCTCACCAAGACGGTCGAGCTGGGCATCCCGCTGGTCTCCGCCGCCATGGACACCGTCACCGAAGCGGGCCTGGCCATCGCCATGGCCCAGGCCGGCGGCATGGGCGTGATCCACAAAAATCTCGGCATCGAGGAACAGGCCGAGCATGTGCGCCGCGTGAAGCGTTTTGAAAGCGGCATGGTGGTCAATCCGGTCACCATCGGTCCCGAGGCCACCCTGGCCGACGCGCTGGCGCTGATGGAACGCCACCGCATCTCCGGCGTGCCTGTGGTGGAGAATGTCGACGCCAAGGGCGCGGGCAAGCTGGTCGGCATCCTGACCAACCGCGATGTGCGCTTCGCCGCCGATCCTCGCCAGAAGGTTTCCGAGCTGATGACCCGCGACAAGCTGGTCACGGTGCGTGAAGGCGTGAAGTCGGACGAAGCCAAGCGGCTGCTGCACCAGCACCGCATCGAGAAGATCATCGTGGTGGACGACGCCTATCGCTGCGTCGGCCTGATCACGGTGAAGGACATCGAGAAGGCGCAGATGTATCCCAACAGCTGCAAGGACGAGCGCGGCCGGTTGCGCGTCGCTGCTGCCACCGGCGTTGGCGAGGACGGCTATGCCCGCGCCATGGCGCTGATCGAGGCGGAATGCGACGTGATCATGGTCGATACCGCCCATGGCCATTCCAAGGGCGTGATCGACGCCATCCGCCGCATCAAGAAGGCCTCCAACTACACCCAGGTCGCGGGCGGCAATATCGCCACCGCCGACGCCGCCAGGGCGCTGATCGATGTCGGCGCCGACGCGGTGAAGGTCGGCATCGGCCCGGGCTCAATCTGCACCACCCGCATCGTGGCGGGCGTGGGCGTGCCGCAGCTGACCGCGATCATGGACGCGGTGAGCGTCGCGCGCGACGCGGGCGTGCCGGTGATCGGTGATGGTGGCATCAAGTATTCCGGCGACCTGGCGAAAGCTTTGGCGGCGGGCGCCAGTGTGGCGATGGTGGGCTCGCTCCTGGCGGGCACCGAGGAGTCGCCGGGCGAGGTGTTCCTGTATCAGGGCCGGTCCTACAAGGGCTATCGCGGCATGGGCAGCGTCGGCGCCATGGCGCGCGGCAGCGCCGACCGCTATTTCCAGGCCGAAGTGAGTGACGCGCTGAAGCTGGTGCCCGAAGGCGTCGAAGGCCAGGTCGCCTACAAGGGTCCGGTCAGCAGTGTTGTGCACCAGATCATCGGCGGCCTGCGCGCCGCCATGGGCTATACCGGCTGCCGCACCATCGAGGACTTCCACAGGAAGGCCCAGTTCGTGCGCATCACCGGCGCGGGCCTGCGCGAAAGCCATGTCCACGATGTGACCGTGACGCGCGAAGCCCCCAACTACCATCCGGGCGGCAACAACTAGCCGCGCCTTCAATCGAGCACGTGCACCACCGCAAGCTTGTCGGCATAGAAGCGGTGCCAGCCGGGCGTGGCGTCCAGCAGCTTCACCACCGGGGCCTCGCGGCGGAAGATGGTCCAGCGCACATGATGGAAGGTAAGGGTGGCGGCCAGTGCATCCTTGTCGGGCGCGGTGACGTCGGCATAGTTGCCCAGGAAGATGTCGCCATAGAGATCTGCGCGGCTGTCGATGAAGGGCCTGACGCCGTTCCAGATCAGGTATCCGCCAAAGGCGTAGTCGTTCAGCACCGGCAGTTCGCGCAGCATGCGCGGCACATGCGCCAGCGCCGTGGCGGGGGTGATGGCATCGTCGCTGCGCGTCACCGGCAGCATCAACCGCGTTACCATGGCAATGCCCAGCAGGATCGCGGCCAGCGCCGCGAATAGCGGCTGATCCTTTTGATCGCGCGCCGGCCAGCTTTTGGCCAGGGCCGGCGCCAGCAGCATGGGCGCGGCCACGCCCAGCAGCATCTGGTGGCGGCTGTGCAGCAATGCGATGGCGACCAGTCCCAGCACCAATGCCAGGCGGATGGGGGAGACCCGCACCTTGCCGCTGCCGAAGACAAACAGGCTGGCCAGCAAGGCAATGGCAAAAGGCGAAAGCGCTGAAAAATCCGTCGGCTGCCATTCGCCGATATGGCCCAGGCTGGACATGCCCGACAGCTTGAAGGGAAACAGCAGGCCTTGGATTCCGAACGGAGTCAGCAGCGCCGAAGCGCCGGCGAGCAACAGGAAAATGCCCCAGAGCAAACCCGCTTTGACGCGGGTGGAGGATTCCACCACCGCTTCGACAGCCAGTGCGCCCGCCAGCGCCAGCCCGAAGGCGAAGCTGCCATGCAGATTGGCCCAGAGCGGCATCAGCAGGATCAGCCAGAAGGGCGGCGTGCGTTCCTCGTCACGCGCGGTCACCAGTCCGGCCGTCCACAGCGCCAGCAGCGGCAGCGCCAGCATGTGCGGCCGCGCCAGAAGGCTGCCGGTGACGCAAGCCAGGCCCAGCACCGTCGTCACCAGCGCGGGAACCAGGTCCACCCGCCGCCGCGCGGCATAGGCGGTGACGAAAGCGGTCAGCGCTGCGGCGAAGCCGAACAGCAAATGGATGCCCGGCCATCCGCCGCGCCAGGCCAGCGCCATTGCAATCTCGGCCAGCCATTCCTGGGTGTGCCAGGGCGCACCCGCCGCCGTGTAGGAAAAGGGATCGGCGCGCAGCACCTGGCCATGGCCGAGCATCCATTCCCCGGCGCGAATGTGCCAATAGGTGTCGCTGTCGTTGAGCAGGCCCGGCGAAAACGCCGCCAGCACCCCCGCCGCCAAAGCGGCGAACAGCGCGAATATCAGGGCAGGGGAGGCCGAGCGGGGCATCAAATTGGCTTTTAAGATCGGCCACACTCTATAAGGGCAATCCTAACGCTCTCTTTCGCGGCTAACGCCTTGGATTGGCTTCAAAAATGACTCCGGCTGCCCGCCTGCAGATGGCCATCGACATTCTGGAAGGGCTGGAAAAGACCGGCCAGCCCACCGACCGCTTTTTGAAAAGCTGGTTTCGCATCCGGCGCTTCGCCGGATCGAAGGACCGCCGCGCCATCGCGGAAACGGTATTTTCCGCCCAGCGCCATCGCGCCAGCCTGGCCCATCGCATGGGCGCCGACACGCCCCGCGCGCTGGTGATCGCCGCGCTGCTGGAAGCGGGCGAAGATATCGCCGCGCTGTTCACGGGCGGCGGCTATGGTCCCGCGCCGCTGACGGACGAAGAACAACGCGTCATCGGCGCCGCGCCCTCGGCCCCGCCGGGTTGGGTGACGGGCGAATATCCCCAAGCGCTGGAAGAGGAGCTGCGCCGCGCTTTCGGTGATCACCTGCGCGAAGAGATGGCCGCGTTCCAGCACCGCGCCCCCGCCGACATCCGCGTCAACACCTTGAAGACCAGCCGCGATGCGGTGATCGCCGCGCTGGGCGAAGAGGGCATCGCCTGCGCACCGGCGCCCTATGCGCCGCACGGCATCCGCCTCTCGGGCGAGACGGGCAATCTTTCCAAATCCGCGCTGTTCGAATCCGGCGCCTTTGAATTCCAGGACGAGGCGGCGCAGATCGCCGCCCATCTGTGCGGCGCAAGTGCGGGCATGCGAATCCTGGATCTGGCAGCGGGAGCGGGTGGCAAGTCCCTGGCCTTCGCGGCGGCGATGAACAACAGCGGCGAGATCCTGGCCTGCGACACGCGGGGCGAGGCGCTGTTCGAACTGGAAAAGCGCAGCCGCCGCGCCGGCGTCACAATCATCAAGACCCTTCCCCTCGATCACGGCCAGCCCTCCGGCCTGTTCGATGCGGTGTTCGTGGATGCGCCCTGCAGCGGCACCGGCACCTGGCGCCGCCAGCCCGAACTGCGCTGGCGGCTGACGCCTGAGCGCATCGCCTATCTGATGGGGGTCCAGGACAAGCTGCTGGACCAGGCGGCAAGCCTGGTCCGGCCAGGCGGGCGTCTTTTCTATGCCACCTGTTCCATCCTGCCGTCCGAGAACCAGGACCGGGTGGCCGCCTTTCAGGCCCGCCATCCCGGCTTTGCCTTGGCCAATCTGGCGGAAAACTGGGGACACCCCACTTCCAACGGGCCGCCGCCGGGGCTGGGCCAGGACTTCCGCGCCAGCCCG
>CANKIV010000007.1 GCA_947482125.1 Alphaproteobacteria bacterium | reverse complement strand
GCCGACCTCGAAATAGAAATCGACCATCCGGTCGATGGACGCAAAATCGATGGCGCCGTCTTCATGGAATGGCGTGGGCGCGATGGCGTAAACCCCTGCGGTTTTGCTGTCGAGAGTCACAAACCACCCCTGCCTTTTCGCCCGGATGCAGCGCACACGCGCCCGGCACCCCTGCCCGCCTAGCCGAAATTGTCTTTGAAATGCCGCGCTCCGTCTAATGAAATTCCGCCCCCGGACGGTTTGGAGCGCCCGGTGCCGCGCAATCACCGGCCGCCGCCTTCGCAACTGCAGTATGTATACAAAAACTATATTCCGGGATGGTAACGGTCCCATCCAAGAAGATAGAATTTGTGCGGGATGGATACGCAATTTCTCGAAAGCTTTCTGCTGGTGGTGGAGCACGGCTCGGTCGCGGAGGCCGCGCGCCGACTCAACCTCACGCCGGCGGGCGTCACACAGCGGCTGAAGGCGCTGGAGCAGGAGCTGGGCATGGCGCTGGTGTCGCGTTCGGGCCGCACCGTGCGCCCCACCGAAGCGGGATGGTCCATCCTGCCCCAGGTGCAGTCGCTGCTCGCCGGGGTGCGGGACCTGCGCACCATTGCCAATGAAAAGAGCTTTGCCGGCAAGCTGAACCTGGGCGGGATCTCCAGCGCGCTGACCGGCCTGCTGCCGCCGGTCCTTTCGACCCTGGCGGAAAAATATCCGCTGGTGACGCTGTTCGTGCATCCGGGCTCGTCCAACGATCTCTATGCCAAGGTCATCAGTGGCGAGCTGGACGCCGCCGTGATCGTCGAACCGCAATTCTCGCTGCCCAAAACCTGCGACTGGGTCACTTGGCGCGCCGAACCGCTGATCGTGCTCGCCCATCGCGGCATCAGCGAGCGCGACCCGCATGCCATCCTGGAAAGCCAGCCCTTCATCCGCTACGACCGCAAGCAGTGGGGTGGGCGACTGGCCGATGATTATCTGCAGCAGAACGACCTGTCCTTAACCGACCGGTATGAACTGGATTCGCTGGAAACCATCGCGGTGCTGGTGGACCGCCAGTTGGGCGTGTCGCTCGTGCCGGACTGGGCGCCGCCCTGGCCCGAAGGACTGACGCTCAGAAAGCTTCCCCTGCCCCTGTCATCCCAGAAGCGCAAGGTCGGTTTGCTGTGGCGCCGGTCCACCCCCCGCATCCGGCTGGTGCAGGCGCTGCTGGCGGAGCAGCTGGAAATCGCCGGCGCCGATAAGACGGCGATTCGCAAAGCGGGCTAAAAACTGTCCTTCCCTCGTGCGCAAAAGAAAATGGCCGGCGCCGCGTAAGCGGCGCCGGCCAAGGGGAGAACCAATTTTCGTAAGTTTAGAGATTGCCCTTCAGGCCGATGGTGAAGAAGCGGCCCGTATCGTCGTGGATACCGTTGGTCGGGTAGAACAGACCAGGGTTGGAACCATTGGTCGGGAACAGCGGCGCGCGTGTGTTGCCGATATTGTTGACCGTGAAATACAGGTCGGCATCGCCGCCCCACATGTCGAACTTCTTGTCGATGGTCACGTCCAGCACGTTGTAGGAACCGATGCGCGGCACCGCGTAATTATTGTTCGTAGCGGTGACCGGCGCATTGTTCTTCTTGAAGCCGCTCAGCCACTGGTTCTGGAAGCTGAAGCCCCAGTCGCCAACCGTGTAGTTGATGAAGGTGGTCTGGCGGGTCTTCGGCGCAATCGCCCAAGTCGGGGCCGCGCCCGGTAGCTGGATGGTGGTGTTGACCGGCTGATAGCTGAACAGGTGGCGGAAGTTCACCGAGCCCGGCAATTCAGACATGACATCGGCCAGCTCGAAGGCATAGTCGATTTCCATGTCCCAGCCCTCGATCTGCTGCTTCGCCGCGTTCAGCGGCGAGTTCAGCAGGACCGTCGGGTAGTTGGCCGGGGTGGTGTAGGCCGGATTGCCCGGCGCGAAGGGCCGGACATACAGGCCGCAGAGCGGGCTGTTGTAGGTCGGCGCGCTGGCGATGCAGAGCTGCTGAACCGCCGTGCTCTGGCCGCTGATGAACGAGATCGCGTTCGACATGTGGGTCTGGAAATAGTCGAGCGAGACCACCAGGCCGGGGATGAAGTCCGGCGTCAGCACAATGCCCATCGTGTAGGTACGGGCGACTTCGGGCACCAGTGTGGAGGTGCCCTGGGTCTGTAGGCGGGTGCTGTTGTTGCCGGTGGTGAGCAGGTCGGTGAAGCCGGTGGACGAAATGTTCATCGGCTGGAACAGATCGTTCAGGTTCGGCGCACGAATGTCGACCGAGGTGGTGCCGCGGAAGCGGACCGTGTCGTTGACATGCCAGTCCAGGCCGATCTTCCAGGTCTCGGCGCTGCCCGAGCTGGAATAGTTGGTGTAACGGCCGGCCGCGTTGAGCGACAGGTCCTGGATCAGCGGGATGTTCTTGAGCAGCGGCACATTCACTTCGGCCGCGAACTCCCAGACATTGTTGCTGACATCGACCGGCGCATTGACATTCTGCGTCCAGCGCACCGGGGCAGTGTTGCCGTTCTGCAGGCACATGCGCAGGCCCGAGCAGTTAACGAACTCGGTCGGCAGCGCGTCGGTCTGCATCTCATAGGTGGCCCAGCGCATTTCGCCCGAAAGCGCGCCGGTGATCTCGCCGGCGGGCAGGCCGAAGCCCAGCGGGCCCGAAATCGTGCCGCTGAGATCGTCCATCTGCTGGGTCAAGATCCACTGGGTCGAACGCGTGGTCCAGTTAAACGACTCTTGCGAGATGCCGCGGCCCGGATCGAACAGGTTCATCGGCACACAGCCCGGATAGAGGGCCGCAAAGTTCGGAATGGTCGTGACATAGCACTGGATTGTGCCGGCGACATTGACGCCATTCACGGTCGTTCCGGCCGGCGCGATCACTGCGTCTTGCGACGCCAGCAGGCGGGCATTGTCGGTGTTGTTGGGGTTGCGCACCTTCAACCGGCTTTCGCCATGGTTGAACTGAACGTCCCAGTTGAATTTTTCCATCAGGGTGCCGGTCATGCCGCCCTGGATGGACACGTTCCTCTGGGTACCGACGGTGTTGTACATACTGCGGCTGGAGTAAGCGCGTGCGCCGTCAACAATTCGCGGCACATAGGAGGGCGCGGTGAAGTAAGTGGCGCCGGCCGGCGGGGTCGGCGGCGTGCCGCCGCCATTGGTGTTGGGCACAAGGGCCGCCGCCGCAATGGTGCGGCCGCCGGAAGCCAGCTGCGCCTGGACGGTGGACGACAGGAACGGGTTGTTGGTGAAGAAGCCGTTGGGACGGCCGCCGGCGGAGCTGACGACGAATGGCGACCAGCTCGCGAAATTCTTGGATTCCGCCCAGCTGCCCTGGACATAGACATTGATGGTGTCCGTCAGGTCATAGTCGGTGCGCATGAACGCTTCATAGGAGCGCAGCTGCGAGCGGAAGGTACCGCCCGATTGGTAACCACCGTCACCACCCGATTCCAGGTTAGTAGTACCGGTCGGCACGCCATGAATCATCGGCCGGATCGTGTTGGGATCGTTGAAAGTGTAATTGTTGAAGGCGCAGCCTGTGCCGCAATTGATGGTGCCGGCCTGAGACTGATTGAACAGATGACCATAGGGAACCGAGACAAACGGGTTGGCAACACTGCCGGCACCAGCCTGGACCCAAGTATTGTTGTTGTAGCCATAGGGGCGCGCCTCAATCGGGATCATGTCCTGATTTTCGTAGCGGGCGGACATTTCGAAATGGCCGCGGCCCCCGAACACGTCGGTACCGTAGGCCATGCCGGCCTGCCAGCGGCCGGCGTCGGCGTATTTCGAAATACCGGCGTTCACATTGTACTTGAAGCCGGTGTAATTCTTGTCGAGGATGAAGTTGACGACGCCGGCCACGGCGTCGGAGCCGTACACGGCCGAGGCGCCGCCGGTCACCACGTCCACGCGGCTCATCAGCATCTGGGGCAGGGTGTCAATGTCCACCGTGCCGTCCTGGTTGGAGGCCGGCACGCGATGGCCGTCCAGCAGGATCAGGGTGCGCGAGGCGCCGAAGTTGCGCAGGGCAAGAACGTTGCCCGAGGTGTTGCGGCTGCCATTGTCCTGGCTGCGCGGGGTGCGGCCGCCGATGAAGACGGGCAGCTTGTTCAGGGCGTCCGGGACGTTGGACGGGGTCGTGGCCTGCAGCTGTTCGGCGGTGACGACCGTGAGCGGCGTGGGCGACAGGGTGATGTCCGAGATGACTCGCGAGCCGGTAACCGTGACCTGCTCGACCGGGCCGCCCTGCGCATAGGCTGACGAGGCCGAAGCCAGCGCGACAACGCCGACGGTGCAAAGCAGCGACATATTGAACTTCGAAGCCATACTTAATCTCCCCTGGTGCGCCTCTGTTGGGCGCGACTGACAAACTGTCAAAAATTAGAGCTTTGCCCCGCTTCACGCACCGACAGCTATGCTGCAGTGCTCCCGCCAATCGAGACAGGCCCCTTTCTGGAACATTCTATAGCACCGTTTTTCTCTCACAAGAGTTTAGAAAAACTATCTTGAGATATAGGGTTTAAGGCGCATCACCTGTCAGAACCGATGCTGTATGTCAGGCCGGACAAAAGAAAATGTTCGGCGCAGCATGGGGTGCTGAAGGCAACCTCCGGGCAGTGCCGGTTCAAGGGGATGAGCATGTACCCGATTGCACGAATCGCCTGTGCCGCGGCCCTTTTCGGCGGTCTGGTGGCCATGCCCGCCCTGGCCCAGGAGGTATTCTATGCCTGGGCGCCCAAGCCCACCGTGCCCGAAGGCTGGAAAGCCCCCAACAAGCCGGTCTGGCGGCTGTCGGAAATCCTGATCGCCCACCAAAAGCAGAAAAGCTGGGTCCAGCCGATCGTCCGCGACAAGGACTATGCCGCCGATTACATCCAGATGGCGCCGGGCGAGAAGACCCGCACCAAATTCTATGCCGATGACCGCACTTTCCTGGTGGTCTGGAGCGGCCAGATCCGCTTCTCCATCCAGGGCCAGCAGCCCTTTGTCGCCGGCAAGGGCTTCCTGGTGCAGGTGCCCTACCGCACCGCCTTCAGCATGGAGACGGTGGGCGATGAGCCGGCCCTGCGCTTTGAAGTGCGGCGTACCGGCGCCGAGGCCTATTATACGGTCGCCGAGGGCGAAACCCCGCCCGGCGGCATCGGCCTGACCTTCACCAAGGTCAGCTACCGCCTGCCCCCCGATCCCTACACCGCCATCAATGTCACCTATGTCGACTTCCTGAAGGACTATGTGAACAACCCGGCCAATCCCAGGATCGTCAAACCCTTCATCCATGACGACCTGAACTGGGTAAACATCATCCGCGGCCGCGGCACGCCCACGCCCCCGCCCACCAATCTGGGCCACTTCCATACCAATCTCAGCGAGTTCTGGTTCATCCCCGAAGGCAAGATCGATTTCCTGATCGAGGGCCGCAAGCTGTTCACCGCCGATGCCGGCGATGTGGTCTATGCGCCGTCGGGGCGCTGGCATCGCGCCAGCTTCGCAGAAGGCCAGATGGACACGCGGCTGGCGATCATCGCGCGTCCCCGCAACATGCACAATTATACCGCCGACGCCGGCGCTTCGCAGTGATGGAGAACTCGATGAGAATAATGGCCGCTTCGTTTCTTGCCGCCATCTTGTTCTGCGTCACTGCGCAGGCCCAGACGCCGACCGGCGATCCGCCGCGCTATCTGTCGAACGACGAGATCACCAAACTGCTGAAGGACGATCCGTCCGGTCTTTATTCGCAGGTCACCCTGTCGCGCACTGGCGGGCTGGTGATGATCACCACCCGCGACAAGTCGGGCGAGGGAGAAAGCCATTCCGGCTGGAATGACTTCATCATCGTGCAGGAAGGCCAGGCCACCTTTACCCTGGGCGGCACCCTGACCGGCACACGCGAAGTCGCGCCCGGCGAAGTACGATCCAGCGGCATCACCGGCGGACGGGTCGTGACCTTGCGTCCCGGCGACTATATCTTTGTGCCTACCGACACCGCCCACCGCATGGAAGTGCCCGCCGGCGGCAAGATCCGGTACATCGTGTTCAAGACGCGCAAATAGCCGGCGATTTTGCGTCATCTCCCGATTTCAGAGATAACAGGCGCATGCGCCGCGCCCTGCCCTTTATCGCATTCACGCTTGCCGCGACCGGCACTTTGGCCGCCGGGAAAGACTGGGCGATTTATGGCGGCACCTCGGACGGCAACCGCTATTCCAGCCTGACCCAGATCAGCCGCGCCAATGTCGGCAAGCTTGCCCCAGCCTGGGCGCATTCCATGGAAGCGGGCGGCGATCCCCAGACCCACCCGCTGGCGATCAATGGCGTCATCTATGCCTATACCCCGTCACTGAAAGTCATCGCCCTGGACGGCGCCACCGGCAAGCAGCTCTGGCAGTTCGATTCCGGCGTGGCGGGTCGCGGGGCGCAGCGCGGCATGACCTGGTGGCGCGAAGGCCGCGAGACACGCCTTCTGGCCTCGGTGATGAATTTTCTCTACGCGCTCGATCCGGCGACCGGCAAGCCGATCGAAAGTTTCGGCGACAAGGGCCGCATTGATCTCAGCCACAATCTGGGCCGCGACGCCTCCAACCTGTATCTCTCCCTCACCACGCCGGGCGTGATTTACAAAGACACGATCATCACCGGCTTCCGCACCGCCGAATCCGGGCCCGCCGCGCCCGGCGATATCCGCGCCTTCGATGTGCGCACGGGAAAATTGCGTTGGGCCTTCCACACCATTCCGCGTCCCGGCGAAACCGGCCATGACACATGGCCGCCGGACGCATGGCAAAAAGCCGGCGGCGCCAACAGCTGGGCTGGCATGGTGGTGGATCAAAAACGCGGCATCGTCTTCGCGCCCACCGGCTCGGCGGTGGATGATTTTTATGGCGCCGACCGCATCGGCAGCAATCTGTTCGCCAACAGCCTCTTGGCGCTGGATGCGAAAACCGGCCAGCGCCTGTGGCACTTCCAGGGCGTGCATCACGACATCTATGACCGCGATTTTCCCGCGCCGCCGGTGCTGATCAGGGTTCGCCATGCCGGCCGCCTGGTGGATGCGGTAGCCCAGCCCACCAAGCAGGGCTATCTGTTCGTGCTGGACCGCATCACCGGCAAGCCCCTGTTTCCTATTCAGGAAATGCCCACCCCGGCTTCGGAGGTGGCGGGCGAAGTGGCCTCCGCCACCCAGCCCATGTCGCGCACTCCCGCGCCCTTCGCGCGCCAGCATTTGAGCGAAGAGCTGCTGACCAACCGCACGCCCGAAGCCCATGCCTGGGCGTTGTCGCAGTTCAAAACGTTTCGCAATGACGGGCCCTTCGCCCCCATGCGCCTGGGCCAGCAGACCATCGCCTTTCCCGGCTTTGACGGCGGCGCGGAATGGGGCGGCGCGGCGGCCGATTCCAAGCGCGGCATCATCTATATCAATGCCAACGACATCGCCTGGACCGGCGGACTGACGGAAGCCCCGGCGACAAGGGGACTGGGCGCGGCGACTTATCAGAGCAATTGCGCCGCCTGTCATGGGACGGACCGGCGCGGATCGCCGCCCGCCTTTCCGTCCCTGGCCGGCATTGGCCAGCGCATGCTGGACGGTCAGATCGCCGAAGTCATCCGCACAGGGCGGGGCCGCATGCCCGCCTTCCCCGCCATCCAGGGCGACACGCTCAAGGCGTTGCAGACCTATCTGACCACGGGCGAAGACAATGCCGACGCCAAAGAGGTCGCCGGGATTGCGCCGGCGAAATACCGCTTCACCAGCTATCGCAAGTTCCTCGATCCCGACGGCTATCCGGCGGTGGCGCCGCCCTGGGGTACCCTGAACGCAATTGATCTCAATAGCGGAGAGTATCTCTGGAAAATTCCGCTGGGCGAGTATCCCGAACTGGCGGCGCAGGGCATGGCGAATACAGGGTCGGAAAATTACGGTGGCCCAATCCTGACCGCCAGCAACCTGCTGTTCATCGGCGCCACGCTCTATGACAAGAAGATCCGCGCCTTCGACGCCACCAGCGGGACGCTCCTGTGGCAGGCCACCCTGCCCTTCGCCGGCAACGCCACGCCCATCACCTATATGGCGGGCGGGCGGCAGTTCGTGCTGATCCACGCCAACAATGCGCGCGACAAAAAGGCGCCGCAGGGTTCGGCCTATATCGCCTTTGCGCTGCCCCGCTAGATTGGCGCGCTAGAGACGCTGGTATCGGCGAAAAAACGCGGCCACGCCGAAGCTTTCACCGCTTTCTTCCAGCAACCGCCAGATAGTGACGTCCTGGATCAGGAACAGGCGGCCCGTGCGGCTGATCCGGCAGCCCTCATAGCCGGTGACGAAACCGGTCTCGATGACCTGCTGCATTGTCTGCGCCCGCGCAGCGCAGCCTTCATCGGGCGCGGTGGCGCTGGAGGGTGTGGCGATGAACTGGTCCCAGCCGCACTCCCACAGATCCAGCGCGAACCGGTTGCCGTAATTCAGCATCGCTTCGGGGCCGCCGCGATGGGTAAGCAAGGCGAAGTCGCCGGACCAGATTTCGCGCGCCGTCAGGCCAGGGAGCAGAGTGCGTCCGGTCACACGCGCATGGGATGCCAGAACTTTCTGGACGAAGGAATCCTGAAAATCATTCTCCGCAGCCGGAAGACGGAGGACGGGACCAAGGCTCATTTGAGCTTGCCGCGTCCCGCCACCTTCCACACTGCCGCGACGGCGCCGCCGCGCAGCGCGACGATCTCTTCATGCAGGTGGATGGTGGTGTCGGAGTAGCCGATCACCAGTTCGATCTTGTCACCGATATGGGGGGTCTCGCTGGCGGCGCTCAGTTCAATCTGGGCATGCTCGGCGGACAGTTTCACCGACGCAACATCCAGTCCCAAGGGCCGGGGCAAGGCCATGTCATTGCTCATCGCCTTGCGGCCCGCATCCAGGATCACGCGCGTGGGGTTTGGGCGGCTGATGACGGTGGCCAGCACCGTCAGGGCGCAAGGCAGGTCGAGGCCGTAATGGGTGCGGTAATGCTCGTCATTGAAGATGGCACCGCCCACCTGCACTTCGGTGACGCCCGGCTGGCTGACGCAGTACTGAAGCGTGCCGGTGCCGCCGCAGCTGACGATGGACATGTCGTGCCCGGCTTCCCGGCAAGCCTGGGCGCTGTAGGTCAGAAGCGCGATGGCGTCGGCGACCGCTTCGGCCTTGATGGTGGGGTCCTGGATGGCGGTGACATGGGCCTCCCAGCCCATCACACCGACCAGGCGAAGGCTGGGATGCCTGGCAATGATGCCGGCCAGCGCCACCGCAGGCGCGCCCGGCTCGACTCCGGCGCGGTTCATGCCGGTATTGACCTCGATTACCACGCGTTGCTTGCGGCCGGCGGCTTTGGCGACCTCCGCCAGTTCGACAACATTGGCTTCGCTGTCCACCGAAACGATCACATCGGCCTCGCGCGGCAACGCCATCAGGCGCTTGACCTTGATCGGCCCCACGATCTGGTTGGCGATCAGAATGTCGTGGATGCCCGCCGCCGCCAGCACCTCCGCCTCGCCCAGCTTGGCGCAGGTGACGCCGATGGCGCCGGCCGCGATCTGCTTTCGGGCGATCTCAATGGTCTTGTGGCTTTTGACATGCGGCCGCCAGGCCACGCCCTGGGCCCGGCAGGCGTCCGCGACATGCGCGATATTGGCTTCCATCACATCCAGATCGACCAGCAGCGCCGGCGTATCGAGGTCGAACTTGTTCATTCGGCAGCGCGGCGCGCCGACCTGAGGCGCTCCGTCCCAGCCACGTCCAGCACGCCGTCATCGCCGATCATCACGCCATAATCGCGCGCCGCGCTCATCCGCGAGATTTTTTCATCCAGCACATCCTCCCAGACCATGTCGGGTGCGCGGGCAAAGGCATCGCCCCAGCCGCCGCCGCCCGCCAGTTGCGCCCGGTAACGCTCGCCGCGCTTGAAGGTGCGCATGAATTTTCCCGGCAGGGCGATCTGCTTGCCGTCCGTTTCGCGCAAACGATTGGCGGCATTGGCGCCCGGATGGCCGCCCTTGAGCCCAAAGGGCTGGAATTTCTGCCGGTCGCTGCGAACCTGCAGCACTGCCTCTTCCACGCCAGTCAGCTGATACTCACGCACCAGCCCAAGGCCGCCGCGGAATTCTCCCGCGCCGCAGGAATCCTGGCGCATTGCATACTGCTCTATGCGGATGGGCTGCTCGCGCTCCACGATTTCCACCGGCGTGTTGGAATAATTCACCGCCAGCGACGACAGCGCGTCGATGGCATCCTTGTCGGGCCGTCCGCCCCAGGTGCCAAACAGAAATTCCAGCAGCACAAAGGGCCGGGCGTCCGCGCGATAACCGGCGATGGTGACTCCGAAATCGCCCTGCGCGCCGCAGGCGAAAACCTTATTGGGCAGCATCTGGGCCAGCGCACCCCACACCGCTTCGGTCACCCGCATGGAGGTAAGACCGCGCGCCGCAACCGGCGCCGGCGAAATCGGATGGACGATGGAGCCGGACTCGGCGATCACATGGATGGGCCGCATGAAGCCCGAATTGGTCGGCAGGCCCGGATCAATCACCGAACGCAGGCAGGCATAGACGCTGGACTGGGTCATGGCGATCGGCAGGTTGATTGAACCCTTCACCTGGGGCGAGGTGCCGGTGAAATCCACCGTGATGTCGCTGCCCTCCTTTATGATGCGGGTGAAGATCCGGATCGGATCGGCGCTGAAGCCGTCATCGTCCAGGAAATCCTCGAATTCCCAGGCGCCGTCCGGGAAGGCGGAAAATTCCGCGCGGGTCAGCGCCTCGGAATAATCCATCAGGTTGGCCATGTCGGTGACGATGGCATCGCTGCCATGCTTTTTGGCCAGCGCGATCAAGGCACGCTCGCCGCGGGTGCAGGCGGCGATGGTGGCCTGGACGTCACCGATCACGGTTTCCGGCACCCGCACATTCAACTTCAGGATATCGAAGAAGGCATCGACCGGCTTGCCCTGGTCGATCACCTTGAGCGGGGGTATGCGCAGGCCTTCCTGGAAGATTTCGGTATTGTCGCAGGCATTGCCGCCCGCGACCCGCCCGCCGATATCGGTCTGGTGCCCGATGGCCGCCGCAAAGGCCAGCAGCTTGCCGTCGTAAAAGATCGGCTTGAAGACAAAGATGTCCGGCAGGTGCAGACCGCTGCCGAGATAGGGATCGTTCAGGGCAAAGACGTCGCCGGGGTGAATCTGCCCGTCGAATTTCTTCAGTACCGTCGCCAGGGTCGGCGGAAACGATCCCATATGGACCGGCAGGCAAAGTCCCTGCGCCACCAGATTTCCGGCGGGGTCCAGCAGGCCGGTGGAGAAATCCATCGCTTCTTTGATGACTGAGGAACGTGCGGTGCGCACGACCGTCGCCGCCATTTCGTCGGCGATGGCCGCGAAGGCATTTTTCATCAGTTCCAGGCGGATGGGATCGGGTTTCATGGGCCTATTCTGCCTGATCGAGCCGGATGCGAACAGTTCCGGACACGGCGCGCGCCGAGGCGCCCGGCGGCACGATAATGGTCGTGTCATATTCCTCAACGATCAGCGGCCCTTGCCGGGGCTGTTCGGTCAGGGCGGTGCGGCGGATGACCGGCGTGGTTACCCAACCACGATCGCCGAAATAGACCGGGCGTTCGGCGGCAGACGCGCCATGGGCCTTTTTGGTCCGCAAGGCCTCCGGCGCAGGAAGATGGTCCTGCCGGTCCATGCTGCGGGCCCGCAGGCGCAGATTGACGATCTGCACTCGCTCCGTCCGGCTGCAATAGCCATAGGTGCGCTCATGCTCCTGATGGAATTGCTCGGTCGCCTCATCCAGAATCGGACGGGTCACCATGGGCGAAGCGATGGGAATGCCCAGCTCGGAACTTTGCCCCGCATAGCGCATCTCCAGCACCAGATGCAGTTCGGTATTGGCGGTCGGCACGCCTTCGGCCGACATCATCTCGCTGGCGTCCTGCAGAAGCTGGCGCGCCCGCCCATTCAGCGCCTCGCAGTCCACCTTGTCCACGTCATGCCAGAACACCGCCACCAGCCGGTGCTGGATGCGCGCAAACAACAGACCCAGGGCGCTGAACACGCCCGAGGCCGGCGGAATGATGATTTCGGAAATGCCGGCTGCCGCCGCCAATGTGGCGCCATGCACCGCGCCATTGCCGCCGAACGCCACCATGGCGAATTCGCGGGGGGATCGGCCGATCTCGCTCGACACCGCCTGGATGGCGCGGGTCATGGCACCGTTGGCAATCGAATGGATGCCATAGGCGGCTTCCTGCACCGAAAGATTGAGCGGCTCGGCGACATGAACGCGGATGGCGTCTTCGGCGCATCTCTTGTCGATCGGCATGTCGCCATCCAGCAGATGCAGCGGGTTGAGAAAACCCAGAACCACATTGGCGTCGGTCACGGTCGGGCGGGTGCCGCCGCGTCCGTAACAGGCCGGGCCCGGGTCGGCGCCGGCGCTGTCCGGGCCTACGCGCAAGGCGCCGCCCTTGTCGATCCAGGCCAGACTCCCGCCCCCTGCCCCGATCTCGGCCAGGTCGATGGTGGGCGAACGCACCAGGTAACCGCCGCCGCCAAGAAGGCGCTGTCCGATATTGATGCCCGCGCCCACTTCCATTTCGTCGGTCAGGCGCGGCTCGCCGCCTTCGATCAGGCAGGCCTTGGCGGTGGTGCCGCCCATGTCGAAGGCGATGATATTGGCTTCGCCCAGCATCTCGCCCAGCGCCGCAGCCCCGATGGCGCCGGCCGCCGGACCCGACTCCACGCAATAGGCGGGAAAGGCCCTTGCCGTGTCGGCGGTAATGATCCCGCCCGAGGATTGCATCACCATCAGGGGCGCTTCGACGCCCAGACGCTTCACCCCAGCTTCCACCGAAGCGAGGTAACGGTCCACCACCGGCTTGACGAAGGCGTTCACCACCGTGGTGCTGGTGCGTTCATATTCGCGGATTTCCGGCAGCACCTGGTGCGACGTGGAAATGGAAAGCTCGGGCGCATGCTGGCGGAGCAGTTCCATCACCGCCCGCTCATGCGCGGCATTCATATAAGAGTGCAGCAGACAGACCGCTACGGAGTCGACACCCTGCCCCCGCATCTTTTCCACCGCCGCGATCACGCTGGCGGGATCGAGCGGCTGCACGATCCTGCCGTCGGCATCCATCCGCTCCTCGATTTCGAAGCGCAACCGGCGCGGCACCAGCGGACGCGGCTTGTCCCAGTCCATATTGTAAAGCTGTGGCATGCGCAGGCGGGCGATTTCCAGAACATCGCGGAAACCGCGGGTGGTGATCAGCGCCACCCTGGCGCCACGCCCGGTCAGAAGCGCATTGGTCGCCACGGTGAAGGCATGCACCAGGCTGACGACGGCTTTGGGATCGGTCGTGCCATCGGCAAAAAGCCGGGACAGGCCATCGCCAATCGCCCGGCTGTAATCGTCCGGGGTGGAGAGCAGCTTCAGGGTGCGGGCGGAACCGTCGGAATTGGATACGACCAGATCTGTGAATGTGCCCCCGACATCGATGGCGATGCGGTGCTTGCCGGTACTCATATGCTAGAGTGTCCCCCAACCCGTGAATTCCACTTTGACGGACTGGTTCCGGGTGGTCAAATAACCTGCCTTTTGCGCCGCCTATATAAAGAAGAGCGCCATGACCCTTTCTGAAGCCCTGGCGGATGTCCCCGTTATCGATGCCCACCAGCATTTCTGGGACCTGGACAGGAATTACCTGCCCTGGCTGCGCGACCAGCCACCCATCCCCTTCCGCTATGGCGATTACAGCGCGATCCGGAAAAATTACATGCCGCCGGATTACCGCCGCGATGCAAGCGGCATGAAACTGGTGGGCTCGGTCTTTGTCGAAACCGAATGGGACCGCACCGATTCCGTCGGCGAAACCCGCTGGGTTCACACCGTCGCGAAAGCAGCCGGTCTTCCCAGTGCCATGGTGTGCCATGTCACCCTGCACCGCTCCGACGCCGCCGACATATTGGCGCAGCAGGCGCAATTTCCGCTCGTGCGCGGCATACGGCACAAGCCTGCCGCCGCGCCCTCGCCGGACAGGATCGAAAAGGGCCTGCCCGGCGCTATGGACGATCCGGCCTGGCGGCGCAGCTATGCCCTGCTGGAAAAGTACAGAATGTCCTTCGACCTGCAGACGCCCTGGTGGCATCTGGAAGAAGGCGTGCAGCTTGCCGCCGACTTCCCGAACATTCCCATCATCCTCAACCATACCGGCCTGCCGCGAAACCGCAGCGCAGAAGAACTGGCAGGCTGGCGGCAGGCGATGACGCGGTTCGCTACCGCACCCAATGTCACGGTCAAGATTTCCGGGCTGGGCGAACCGGGCCAACCCTGGACCCTGGAGCGCAACCGGCAGGTCATTCTGGACACGATCAAGATCTTCGGGGAGGATCGCTGCATGTTCGCCAGCAATTTTCCGGTGGACGGCCTTACGGGGCGCATGGCGACCATCTTTTCCGGCTTTGCAGAAACAACAAAAACAATGGGAACCGCCGTGCAGACAAAATTGTTCGCGAGCAATGCCAGGCGCATCTATCGCCTGCCCGAAAGCACCACGCCATGAGCGCACGTCCCCGCATCGGTTTTGTCGGCATCGGCATCATGGGCGCGCCGATAGTGCGCCGGTTGATGGCACAGGGCTGGAGCGTGTCAGTCTGGAACCTGGAAGCCGAGCGCTATGCCGAAGTGCCGGGCGCCACCGTGCTGGACAGTCCCGCCGCCGTGCGCGCCGCCAGCGATATCGTGATCTTCTGCGTGCTGCATGGCGATGCGGTGGAGCAATGCTGCTTTGGTCCCCAGGGCATGGCGCGCGCCGCATCGGGAGCGACACTTCTTATAGACACCTCCACCATCAATCCCGACACGACCCTGATCCTGGCGGAACGCCTGAAGCGCGAAACGGGCATGGCCTGGGTGGATGCGCCGATTTCCGGCGGCCCGTTGGCCGCTGGCGACGGGGCGCTCACCATCATGATGGGCGGCGCCGACGAAGACGTGGCGCGGGCAAAAGCCGTACTCAACGATCTCGCCACCAATCTCACCCATATCGGCGCGCTGGGCGCGGGCCAGACCGCCAAGATCATCAACCAGGCGATTGTCGGCATCGGCTATGTGATGATGGGCGAAACCCTGGCGCTGGCGGAAGCCGCCGGCATCGACGCCAAGCTGCTGCCGTCCGCCCTGGCCGGCGGCATGGCGGACAGCACGGTGCTGCGGCGGATCTATCCCCAGCAGCAGGCGCGCGACTATCTGCCCCCGCGCAGCTATGCCCGCCAGCTCGACAAGGACCTGAAGAATGTCATGGCCTTTGTGAACGCGCTGGGGCTGGAGTTGCCGCTGGTGCAGAAGGCTTACGAGCGCTACCACACTTTCGCCGCGGGCAATGAGATGGTGGACGGCGCGGCCGTGGCGCGGCTGTACGAAAAGCCGAAATCCTGAGCGCGCCCGCCATGACGGACGCCGAGCTGCAGCGGCGCACCATGCGCAAGGTCATGTGGCGGCTGCCGCCGCTGATGGCCCTGATGTTCCTGATCAACCAGCTGGACCGGGTCAATGTCAGCTTCGCCGCCCTGACCATGAACCGCGACCTGGGCCTGACGGCGCTGGATTATGCCTGGGGCGCGGGAATTTTCTTCATCGCCTATTTCGCTTTCGAAATTCCCAGCAACCTGATCCTGGAACGGGTGGGCGCGCGCCGCTGGATCGCGCGCATCATGATCACCTGGGGCCTGGTATCGGGCATGATGGCGATGGTGGTGGGGCAGAACAGCTTCCTGGCGGTGCGTTTCCTGCTGGGCGCAGCCGAAGCCGGTTTCGTGCCCGGGCTCGTGCTCTACATCACCTACTGGTTTCCGCCGCAGTATCGCGCCCGCGCCACGGCGGTGTTCTTCTTCGCCGCGCCCATGGGCAATGCCGTGGCCGGCATGCTGTCGGTGCCGCTGCTGGCCCTGAACGGCACGCTGGGCCTGACGGGCTGGCAATGGATGTTCGTGGTCGAGGCCATCCCGGCGGTGCTGCTGGGATTTTACATCCTGCGCAATCTTCCCGACCGGCCGCGCGACGCCAAATGGCTGACGGGGGAGGAACGCGACTGGCTGGAGCGGCAGGTTGCGGACGGCCGCGTGGCGCATGGCGGCGTGCTGGCGCAGCTGGGCGCGATCATGAACCGGCGCGCCGGGCTGCTGTCGGCGATTTACCTGACCCGCAACATGGCGATGTATGGCGTCAGCCTGTTCCTTCCGCTGATCCTCAGCGGCGCGGGGCTTTCCAATGCGCAGGTCGGCTTTGCCGCTACCATTCCCTTCCTGATCGCCGCCACCGGCGCTGTGGTGTGGGGCTGGCATTCCGACCGGCGCAATGAGCGGCACTGGCACATCATCGTCGCGATGACGGTCGCCGCAATCGGGCTGGGCCTGGGCGCATTCCTGGGCGCCTCCGTCTGGGCACTGATGGTGATTTCGGTCGCGGCGATCGGGCTCTATGCCCAGGCCGTGGTGTTCTGGTCCCTGCCGCCGCTGATGCTCAGCGGCATGGCGGCGGCAGCGGGCATAGCCGCCATCAATGCGGTGGGCAATCTGGGCGGATTTCTGGGCCCTTATATCGTCGGCGCCACGGCCAAGGGAGGCGGCACCGATTTCTCTTCCGGCCTTTATCTGATGGCGGCTTGCGCCGCGATCTCGGCTGCGCTCAGCTTTATCCTGATGCGCCTGAAATGGGATGCGCCATGATCCTGGAAACCGCCGTTTTCACCATCCATGCCGGACAGGCCGACCAGTTCCTGGCGGCCTTTGCGCAGGGGCGGAAGTTCATCGAGCAATCGAAGGGCTGTCACCGGCTGGAATTGCGCCGGGGTATTGAGGAGCCGGACACCTTCATCCTGGTGGTATGGTGGCGGACGCTGGAAGATCACACCATCACCTTCAAGCAGTCGAAGAATTTCACCGACTGGCGGGCGGTGGTCGGACATTTCTTCGCCCGCCCGCCGGTCGTGCATCATTTCCTGGAAGAGGTCTGAAGCCAGGCTTGAATTTCTTCAGTAACAGTTCGCATCATGTCCGCTTTGCGCCAAAAGCGGACATTCGAAATCTGGTCTAATGGGCAGTTTTCGATCACTGGAGCAGTTGCGAACGCCACTGTAGGCGGTCTTCATACGGGCAGGTACGGAGCCCAGCTAGTGCTGTACTGGTAGTCAAGCAGTTTCGCGAAAAGGAAGTTGGTCATGGGGACGGCACTCAAGGGCAATATTGGCCGCTTCCAGATGTTCGCCTTCGGGTTCGGCTCGATTATCGGCTCCGCATGGTGCGTCCTGGTGGGCAGCTGGCTGGCATCCGCAGGGCCAGGCGGCGCGGTGATCGGCTTTCTGGCAGGCGGAATCGTGGTCTGCTGCATCGGGGCCTGTTATGCGGAATTGACCTCGCGCGTCCCGGTCACTGGCACCGAGTTCAGCTATGTGCTGCACATCTTTGGACGTCCGCTGGCTTTTTTTGTCGGCTGGTTCATCGCACTGGCCTGGATATGCGTCACAATCTTCGAGGGACTCGCTATCGCCTGGCTGTTTGAGCAATTGGCGCCTGGTGTACCGGACAAGGTGCTTTACACGGTCTTGAGCACCGACGTGACGCGCAATCAGCTGTTCATCGGCCTCGCCGGCGCACCGCTGATCGCCCTTCTGAACTATCAGGGGGGCAATCTGCTGGCGCGTTTTCACAGCACACTGACATATGGCTTCATCGCGATGTCGCTTGGTTTCGTCGTCCTGATGCTATTCCAGGGCCATCCCCTGAACCTGCAGCCTGTTTTCCCCGCCGCAGGCCCGGTCTGGTGGCAAGGCGCGCTCGGCATCTTTGCCCAATGCGCCTTTCTGCTCTGCGGTTTTCAGGCTGTCAGCCAGATGGTCGAGGAACGCGCTAACCACATGTCCCTCGGGCTGGTGTTTCGCATTCTGGTTTTGGCAATTGGCGCCGCTACGGCCTTCTACTGCCTGGTGGTCATCGCCACGGCGACGGCCACGCCCTGGTCAGTGCTGACTGGCGGGAAGCTGGCCTTTGTGGATGCGGCCCGTACCCTGGCCTGGGGGCATGTGCTGGCGCCCACCGTACTTCTGACTGCCATGCTGTCGCTAGTGAAGACCTGGAACGGTGTCTTCATGATGGCGGCGCGGATGCTGATTGCACTGACCCGCAACGGGTTGCTGCCAGCACTTTTCAGCCGCGCGCCGGGACGCTCAGGCGTTCCCGCGCCTGTCGTTCTTGCCATCCTTATTTTTAACTTGGCGGGCATCTTCCTGGGGCGCGGCGCGATTGGCCTGCTTGTCGACACAATCACCATCAGCCTGGTCTTGGGTTACGCGATTTGTTGTGTCGGACTTCTGATGCTGCGCCGCCGGGAAGCCGTGGCGCAGCCCGGTATCGTAACCGTCCCTCCCCCCGTGTTGGCAGTAGGTGTTGTAGGGTCCATCGCCATGGCGGGTGCCGCCCTGGTGATGCCGCCAATCCAGCTTGGCGGTTTCCCACTGGTTTACCTAGTGTTTCCGGGATGGGCGCTTATCGGCGCAATCGCATTTGCCGCCATGCGCGTAAAAGTACAGCACAATCCTGACATCATCTAACGCACGATTGAACCAAGTCCTCATGCTCGGCGATGCCCAAGGGCCGGTCAGGTCAGCGTGACGTGCAGGTCGCCGATCTTCTCGATCGAGGTGACCATCTTGTCCCCCGGCTTGAGCCAGACCTGTTTTTTCGGCGGGTAGCCGCTGATCACGCCTTCGCAGGTGCCGGTGAAAATCACGTCGCCCACATCCAGCGCGAAGGCCTTCGAACAGTAGGAGATGATCTGGGCGCAGTTGAAGATCATCAACCTTGTGTTGGTGTCCTGACGGACTTCACCATTGACGATCATCTTCATGTTCAGGTTGTTGACGTCGACCTGGTCGGCGCTGACCAGCCAGGGGCCGAAAGGTCCCGAAAGGTCCGTGCTCTTGCCCAGCAGCCACTGCGCCGAGCGGCGTTGCAGATCGCGGTTGGTGAAGTCGTTGCCCGGTGCATAGCCATAGACATAATTTAGGGCGTCGGCTTCCGGAATATCGCGACCGCCCTTGCCCATCACCAGCACCAGTTCGGCCTCGTAATCCCACTTGGGCGGCGCGGTCGACTTGCTGACCGGAATGGTGCCGTTGTGGTGGTTCAGCGCGCTGTTGAACTTGCTGAACATGATCGGCTCCTTGGGCGGCTTGCTGCCGCCTTCCGCGGCATGGGCGGCATAGTTGAGCCCGACGCAAAGGATCTTGCCCGGATTTTCGACGATGTTGCCGAAGCGCACCTGGGCTTCGGGAATCAAGCGGCTGGCCGGCGCGCCCGCCGCGCCATTCGCCAGCAGCAGGCCCAGCGCCTCCAGGTTGCCGCGCCCCTCAACCACATCGATGGCCTTGACCGGCAGGCCGATCTTGCGATCGCGCTCCACGCCAGCGACGTCCAGCACGCCGCGCGCCGTCTTCACGCCCAGGCCAAGGCCGCTTGCCGTGACGATGTTGGTGATGTCGATGCCCTTCAGCGGACGCTGGCCCGTCGGCGTGCCGCGCGCGATTGTCTGCGCCTGGGCCTGCCCGGCCAGCATGGCAGCGCCGGCGCCCAGCCCTAGCCCCGTGATCATGCTGCGACGGTTCTGAGTCATTGGATTTCCCTTTCGCTTAAAGGCCGCGCAATTCGCGCAGGGCGATCTGCAGCATCGCCCGGCAATGGCCCACATTATAGGCCCAGCCGGAATTGGTGCTCTGCGCTTCCTTTGGCAGCAGCTTGTCGGTATCCAGCCCACGCGGATGCTCGGGGAAGATCAGGCGCTTGTAGTTGTTGCGCACCAGCAGCTTCATCACCTCGTACATGTCGTTGTCACCGTCGTCCGGAAAGGTCTCGACATAATCCAGGCGCGGCTTGCGCATCACGACGTTGCGGAAATGCACCTGGCCGATGCGGTTGCGCGAGGCCAGCCAGTTGCCCACCACGATCGGGTCTTCGCCCAGCTCGCGGGTGACGCCGCAATCCCAGGTCAAGGTGTTGGAGGGCGAATTCACCGTCTCCACCAGCCGCTTCCAGTCCGAAAAGCTGTTCAACACCTGGGCCGAACCGCGGCTCATGGGCGATGGCGGGTCGTTAGGATGCACGGACATGACCACATTGTTCTTTTCCGCCACCGGAATCACTTCCTTGAGGAAGTAGGTCAGGTGCTTCCAGGTATCGTCATAATTCTGGACGGCACCGTCCGCCGGCAGCGGAGGCAGGTCCTTCATGCGGTCGTAATTGAAATCCGAATAGCGGGCGCCGCCGCGGCCGGGCATGTCCTTGTAACCGTCGGTGGCGCGATGGGTGTAGAAATTCCATTCCAGAACCGGAATGCCAACCTTTCCCATATTGACGATGGTCTGCTTGATCTTGGCGATCTCTTCGTCGCGGCCCGGCAGGCCACGCACGATCTTGTTCATTTCGGGATCAAGACCGCCCTGGTAGGACCAGCGGATCATCAGGATGCCGACATGCATGTTGTGCTTCTTCAGCGCATCGACGCGGGGCTGCAGGTAATCCACGCCCCAGGGCTGCGCCGGGACCGCCGAGGCATCGATCCAGTTGATGCCCAGCTGCTTGATGCGGATCGCTTCGGCATCATCCAGCATATCGTTCATGTAGATGGTCAGCTTGGGCGTGTCGGGGCCTTCTTGCGGCTGGCCGATACGCTTGTTGGGCGTGGGCGCGTAGGGCGCGTTCGGGCCCTGCTGCGCCAAGGCCGGCAAGCCGGCGGCGCCGGCCAGCAGCGCGCCGCCCGATGTCGCAAGCAGGCCGCGGCGGGACAGTTTGCTCTTGAAGGTATCGGTCATGTGTTTCCCCTGATTTTTTTGATTTATGGCAGTGCAAAGACCATCAGGCTGCCCGGACCTGTCGGGCTCCTGATGAACGATCCGCCGGTGGCGACGATCGCCACATACTGTTTGCCGTCCTTGCCGCGATAGGTCATCGGCGTGGCATGCGCCGACAGTTCCATCCTGTAGGTCCAGACTTCCTTGCCGGTGGCGCTTTCATAGGCGCGGAAACGGCTGTCGTCCGTTGCGGCAATGAAGGTCAGACCGCCGGCAGTGCTGATCGGCCCACCAATGCTGGGCCGACCGGTGTTGCGTGATCCCTCCGGCAGGCTGTCGGTGACGCCGAACGTCTTGCTCCAGGCGATGTCGCCGGTATTGACGTTGACGGCATACAGGGTGCCCCAGGGCGGGGTCTGGCACATCAGCTTCTTGTCTTCGTCGATGAAGAAGCTGTCCGGGCCGTCGGCGGAGCCCCAATGGCCTTCCTTTTTCTTCTCGACCATTTCGATGCTGCCCATGTCATGGGTATTGACGATGTAATAGCCGAGCTTGGCGTCAAAGCTGCCGCCTCCCCATTCCGGGCCACCGCCGCTGCCCGGGAAACGCGCGATCCGCGAATCCATGGTGAGCGGCGAATAGGCGATACTGTCATGCAGCTTCTTGTCCTTGATCAGCTTCTCGCAGAAGGCCTTGTGCTCGGGCGTCACGGTGGCGATATCGGTCGCCGCCGTGAAATGCTGGCGCGCCAGGGGCGGCGGCTTCACCGGCATGGGCTGGGTCGGCCAGGCCTGTTCACCGGTGACGGTGCTGGCCGGGACCGGCACTTCCTTCACTTCATAGAGCGGCTTGCCGGTAACGCGGTCCAGGATGAAGAGATAGGCGCTCTTGGTCATGGTGGCGACGGCGGGAATGTCCTTGCCGTTCCGGCGCACCGTCATCAGCAAGGGCGGGGTATCCAGGTCGTGATCCCAGATGTCGTGATGGACCAGCTGGAAGTGCCAGAGATACTTGCCGGTCGCGGCATTGACCGCCACCAGCGAACCCGAAAACAGGTTGGTGCCGTGGCGGTCGCCGCCGTAACGGTCCGAGGCCGGCGCGCCGAAGGGCAGATAGGCGATGCCGCGTTCGGCATCGACATTCATCAGCCCCCAGACATTGACGCCGGCGCGATTTTCCGTGGAGCCGGGCGCCCAGGTGTCGTAACCGGGTTCGCCCTTCTTCGGCACGGCATCGAAGGTCCAGACCAGCTTGCCGGTGCGCACATCCCAGGCGCGCACCGCGCCGGACGGCCCCTTGGGAATTTCGCCCAGCGCGCCGCCGGTCATCACCAGATTCTTGTAGATCAGCGGCGCCGAGCTCATGGCATAGGGCCGGTCGGTGAAGCCGCGCATAATCTCGGGCGTGCGCAGGTTGATCGCGCCCTTGTCGCCGAAGCCTTCGGCGGCCTTGCCGGTCCTGGCGTTCACCGCCATCAGCTTGCCGTTGGGGGTGGCGAAGATCAGCCGCGGATCGTCCTTGCCGTCACCGGGCCAGTAGGCGATGCCGCGGGTGTTGGGCCGCAGATTGTCCGGCAGAGTGTAAGACCAGATTTCCTTGCCGCTCACCCCGTCCAGCGCCTGGATCTTGCCGTAGGGATTGGCGAGATACAGCACGCCATCCACCACCAGCGGCGTGGTCTGGGAGGCGGTGTTGCGCAGATCAGAGCCTGCCGGCTTCAAATCGTGCTTCCACGCCACTTTCAGGCTGTTCACATTGGCGGGGGTGATCTGGGTCAGGGGGGAGTAGCGCGCGCCGCCCGGGTCGCGGCCGTAATTGGGCCAGTCATCCTGCGGCGCGGCCTGGGCGCCGGCGAACAGGAGGCTTCCCAGCAGGGCCACAGTCAATGTGCGGACGCGCGTGTTGATCTTCGGCAAAATCCCCTCCCAGACGAAAAAACCGGTTCTTGTTCGCGCCGGCCTTGGCCAAGCTTAAGCACAAACGCCGGTCCTGACAAAGAACCGGCGCCGGCGTTTTCTGCTTATATTTCGGGGGCCTGTTGCTTGCGTACCGAGCGCCTCAGGCGGGCGTAACCAGCTTGCGATAGAGATGCCAGGTGGCGTGGCCCAGCACCGGCACCACCACCATCAATCCGACGAAGAACAGGGCCGATCCCGCCAGAAGACTGATCGCCACGATTCCACTCCACAGCGCCATGGGCGCCGGATTGGCCAGCACGGCGCGGAAGGAGGTGCGGATTGCGGTATCCAGGCCGGCATCGCGGTCAACCAGCAGGGGAAAGGACACCACGCTGATCATCATTGCCAGCAGGGCGAAACAGAAACCCACGCCCATGCCCAGCACGATCATCACCTGTCCGGGCGCGGTGAGGAACACGTCGCGCAGGAACTGAACCGGAGACGACGGCACCGTGGGGCCCATGGTGTTCTGGAAGATGATCCAGGCAAAGGCCAGCCAGGTCAGGAACAGCGCGATCAGGATCATGCCCAGCGCGGCAATGCCGCCGATGGCGGGCGCCTTCAGAACGTCAAAGGCATTGGCCCAACCCACCTCGACGCCGCGTTCGCGCATGCGGCTCATTTCGTAGAGTCCCACCGCCGCCAGCGGGCCGACAATGGCGAAACCGGAAGCCAGCGGAAACAGCAGCGGCAGCAGATCCATGCCGAAGGCCAGGCGCGCCAGCACCAGTCCGACCAGCGCATAGGTGGCGCAGAGAAACAGCACATCGCTGCGATAGGCCTGGAAATCGTCGAAGCCCTGGCGCAGCGACTGCCAGACCTCGGCGTTGCTGATGCGGCGCACCGCCGGCGCGGGCGAATGGGCGGTGTCATGCATGTGATCGAGCGAACGCTTGAGCGATCCCGCGGCATGCGCTGCGGAGACAAATTGCGCACCGCTCCACTCAATCGGATTTCTGATCGTCATCGCGCTTCTCCCAAATTTTTTGGGTTACGCGCCGTGCCTGGCGGTGATGTCACCGTCGGGTCGCGGACATCGCGCAACCGTTCCAGATCGGATGACCATACGCTCACAAGGGGGTGCGGTCACCTGCCGCACTCTCAATGCTGCGATTGCGAGAAGGCAGGGTTTGCGCGGGTGTTTCGGATGCGGCCGGGAAAGATTTGGCGTGAGGTGGTGACGTCCTCGCGTCCGCGTCAGGAGAACCACGGTGCCTTGCCGCACTAGCCCTGACCAATTGTCTGCTGTTGAGACACATGGCGGGATGCAGCAAACTCGCTTCAAAATTCCATCAGGGGCGGACGATGAAAATCTGGACAGTGTGTGCATTGGCGTTGGCGGTTCTGGCGGGACCGGCGGGAGCGGCGGAACCGCGCAAGCCGGGCGAGTATCCCCCGACCGCCGACTCGATTCCGCAACCCGGCGTCAAGAAGGGCAAGCTGATCGGGCCGCTGGAATTCAAGAGCCAGATCATCGCCGGCACGGTGCGGCGCTACTGGATCTACGTCCCCGCCAATTACAATGCGAAGATGCCGCCGAACTTGCTGGTGTTCCAGGACGGCCAGCGCGCCATCAATCCGCAAGGCCCGCTGAACATTCCGGTGGTGCTGGACAATCTGATTGCCAAGGGCGAAATCCCCGCAACCCTGGGCATCTTCATCACCCCCGGCAACACCGGCACCGAGCATTATCCCGACGGGCTGGGCCCGGTGGGCTGCACCGGTTATGCCTGCACCGGCAATCCCAATCATCGCGCCCCGGAATATGACGCGGTCAACGACACCTATGCGCGCTTCCTGACCGAGGAAATGCTGCCGGAAGTCGCCAAGAGCTACAGCTTCACCAGCGATCCCATGAAGCGCGCCATCGGCGGCACTTCCAGCGGCGCGATCTGCGCCTGGACCGTGGCTTGGAACAAGCCGGAAGCCTTCGGCAATGTCATCAGCTTCATCGGCAGCTACACGTCGATCGGCTACAAGCCGGCCACGGCCACCACGCCCGTCATTGTCGGCGGTGACACCTACCCCGGCCTGATCCGCAAGAATCCCATCCGACCCATCCGCATCTTCCTGCAGGACGGCGCCAACGACCTCAACAACGAGCATGGCAGCTGGTTCCTGGCCAACCAGC
Organism: Alphaproteobacteria bacterium; assembly: GCA_947482125.1. GTDB lineage: Bacteria > Pseudomonadota > Alphaproteobacteria > Micropepsales > Micropepsaceae > Rhizomicrobium. Next base: position 637 of record CANKIV010000007.1, on the reverse strand, counting down.
AGATGCTGTCGTCGCTGCAATGGGCCAACGCCAACGCCGACCTCAAGAAGGTCGCGGGCCCCCGTTATGATGTGAAATTCGAATGGGGTGACGGCGCCCATGCCGACACCCATGGCGGCTGGCTGCTGCCGGGCATCCTGCGCTGGATGTTCAGCCCCAAATAGCGCTAGGCCGGCAATTTCAGCAGGCGGTGGGCATTGTCCCAGACCAGCTTGCGGAACACCGAAGGCTGGGTCGACGCGGTCAGAACCTTGAGCGTCTCGCGCGCCACGCACTTGCCGCGCATGCGCGGCGCGACGTTGGGGCTGCTCTGCGCCGCGCCGCCGCCATTGCCGTCGGTGCAATTGCAGTCACTGCCGAACATCAGCTTGTCCTGGTGCCGGCGCAGGAACTCCCTTGTGAAGTCCGGATCGCGTGACAGGCCGTTGTTGCCGGAATTGGCCGACATGTCGCCGAACAGGTTGGGGTAATCGCCCAGCAACCTGTCGGTGACGCCGCCCTTCACCACCGCACCGGTGGGATAGGCATCGGCTTCGGCATAGTCGGCGCTGATATTGGCCCAGAAGGCATCGGCATGGCCGATGAATTTGGTCCGGGGATATTCCTTCAGGATGGCGGCAAATTTCTTCCAGCCGGT
>CANKIV010000006.1 GCA_947482125.1 Alphaproteobacteria bacterium | reverse complement strand
GTGCGCTTTGTCGACGAGACCTTGCAGCGGGAGATGGCGCAATACGTCACCATGCATGCGCTGATCATCCATCGCCAGCAGCGCGCCTTCGACGCCGCGCAAAGAGAATCGGCCTGGAAGCAGCGCATGCTGGCGCGGCCGTCGCGCGATGTGCGCATCGGCATTCTGGGCATGGGCGATATCGGCGCGGTGACCGCCGAGCGCCTGCTGATGTTCGATTTCCAGGTCTTCGGCTGGAGCCGCACGCGCAAGGCCGTAGCAGGCGTCACCAGCTTTGCGGGCCAGGAAGAACTGCCGAAATTTCTGGCCAGCTCGGACATCATGGTGTGCATGCTGCCGCTGACACCGGAAACGGAAAATATCCTGGACGCCAAACTGTTCGCCGGATTGCCGCAAGGCGCCTGGGTGATGAATGTGGGGCGCGGCGGCCATTGCAACGAGCAGGATTTGCTGGCGGCGCTGGACAGCGGCCATCTGGGCGGCGCGGTGCTGGATGTGTTCCAGACCGAGCCGCTCCCCGCCGACAGCCCTTTCTGGACTCATCCGAACGTGACCGTGACGCCGCACATCGCCGGCATCACCGATCCGCGCAACGCCAGCGCCTTCGTGGTGGACTGCGTGGCACGCGCCGAAACCGGCGCGCCCTTCAAGAATGTCGTGGACCTGAACAGGGGGTATTAGGCGTGGGCAATCTTGCCACCCGGATCAAGGACGGCGCGGCGAACCTGTTTGTGCGGGCGGAAGCGCGCGGCGTGTTTCCCAAGCTTCCGGCCTTTGAGCGCGATCTCAGCGACTATCCGCATTTGCGGCTGCTGGAAGAAAACTATCCGGTGATCCGCGCCGAATGCGAACAGCTGCTGGCCGCACCGCTGCGCCTGCCCGGCATGGACGAACTGACCAGCTATACCGCCGGCGGCATCCACCAGATCGCCTGGAAGAGCTTCATGTTCAAGTCCGGCAGCTTCATCGAAGACAATTGCGCCCTGGCGCCCAGGACCGCCGACCTGCTGCGCCAGCTGCCGGGGGTCTACACAGCCTTCTTCTCCGTGCTGGAGCCGCACCAGCATATCAAGCCCCACTGGGGCTACTGGAAAGGCTTTGTGCGCTATCACCTGGGCGTGGTGATCCCCGACGACAATCGCGATCACAAATGCTGGATCCGCATCAATCCCGATGCCTGGGACCGCGACCGGCGCGAAGAGATCGAACAGGGCGCCAAGTATCACTGGCACAATGGCGAAGCGGTCATGTTCGACGACACCTTCCTGCACGACGCCGCCAATGAATCGGACCAGGTGCGGGTGGTGCTGTTCCTCGATGTGGCGCGCAGAATGCCCTGGCCGCTGGCGCTGCTGAACCGCCTGTTCCTGTGGATCGCGCACCAGACCGAATCGGTGCGCCAGGTCCGCACCAATGCGGCGATCAAAGCCGCTTGATCGCGGTCACCGCTCCGGCGATTTTCTCGATGCGCGCAATGGCATCGGCAAGCGGCTCGACCGCCACCGCCATGTGATGGGCATTGGCATGCAGGAATTTTTCCCCATCCAGCATCACCCCCATATGGCCTTTCCAGAAGACAAGGTCACCGCGCTGCACATCGGCGCGTGATACGGGTTCGCCCAGCGCCTTCTCCATCATGTCGGTATCGCGCGGCGCGCACCTGCCCACCGCCTGCAATGCGGTCTGGATCAGGCCGGAACAGTCCAGACCCGCCACGGTCTTGCCGCCCCAGACATAGGGCGCGCCCAGGAAGCGCTGCGCCACCGCCGCGAAATCCTTTTCCGATTCCGGCGCCAGATGGCGCTGATGCACAAATCCGTTCCCGATATTCACATAGTCGCCGTCACGGCTTTGCACCGGCACGGTGGCATTCAGCGGCAAGAGATCGCGCACCGGCATCTTGAGGTCGGCGGCGGCAAAGACCGGCGCCATCAGCGCCGAAACCCTGGCCTGAACGGCGAAGGGCGCGCCCAGCGCGTCTTCCTTCACATAGCCGACATACAGATCGCCGGCCGCCTGGCCCCAGGCCCAGCCAGCGCTGCGGTCATAGACGGTGAAGCTTTCGCCGAACAGAAGTTCGCTATCCTGTGCCGCCTCATCAGACGGACGTACCCGCAAGGAGGCGCGGCCCACGCGCACGGAAAATTTCTCGCCTTCCACAAAACGCGGCGCGTCTACCTGGCCCTTGAGATGCGCCGCCGCCAGGTCGGCCCGCGCCGGCGTGACTCGCTTATCGGCCATAACGTTCTTTCAGCAGCGCATAGAGGGCGCGCGCGCTGTTGGCCTCGCCGCCGATGGGGCGCCCCGGTCGGGCGCGGTCGATCCAGGCGGGAATGTCCAGGTGCACCCAGCGCCTGGTCTTGGCGACAAAGCTGTTCAGGAACAGCGCCGCCGTGATGGCGCCGGCGTAACTGTAGGCCGGGTTGTTGTTGAGATCGGCGACGCGGCTGGAAATCGTGTCCTCATAGCCGCGCCACAGCGGCAGCCGCCACAGCGGGTCCTGCACCGCCAGCCCCAACCGGGTGAGATCGGAGGCCAGCTTTTCGTCGTCGGTGAAGAAAGGCGGCAGCTCCATGCCGGTCGCCGCCCGCGCCGCGCCGGTCAGGGTGGCGATGTCGATCAGCAGGTCGGGATTTTCCTCATCGGCATCGGCCAGGGCATCGGCCAGCACCAGCCTGCCTTCGGCATCGGTATTGCCGATCTCCACCGTCAGCCCCTTGCGGCTGGCGAAGACATCGCCGGGCCGCATGGCGCTGCCGGACACCGAATTCTCCACCGCCGGGATCAGCACGCGCAAACGCAGGTTCAGCTTCGCGCCCATCACCATGCCCGCCACCGCCAGGGCGCAGGCCGCACCGCCCATGTCCTTTTTCATGGTCAGCATGGCGGCGGACGGCTTGAGGTCATAGCCGCCGCTGTCGAAGCACACGCCCTTGCCCACCAGGGTGACGCGCGGCGCACCCGCCTTGCCCCAGAGAAACTCGATCAGGCGGGGGGCGCGGTCCGAGCCCTGCCCCACCGCCGCGATCAGCGGATAGTTTTTCGAAAGCCTGGCGCCGCTGGTCACCGAAACTTTCGCGCCGTGCTTCCTGGCCAGCGCGCGCGCGGCCGCTTCCAGTTCGGCGGGCCCCATGTCGTTGGCCGGGGTGTTGACCAGATCGCGGGCGAGAAACAGATTCTCCGCGATGCGCGAAACCTCTTCGCCGTCCACGCCTTGCGGCAAGACCAGCCGGGCCTTGCGCGCCGCGCTCTTCTTGTAGCGATCAAAGCCATAGCCGCCCATCAGCCAGGCCAGCGCGGCATTGGCGCCGCCGCAACTGTCCGGCACATCGCCCAGCCGGTACGTCCCGGCAGGCAGGTGTGACGCCGCCGCGGCCAGCGCAAAGGCATCCGTGCGCTCGCCCAGTCCCAGCACCCAGGCGGCGATTCCGCCCCTGGCGTCCGGCAGGGCGGCCAGCGCGCCCGCCGCGCCGGCAAAGCCCGACGCCGTCACCAGCGTGCTGCGCTTTTGCCGGGCCAGCCACGCCTTGGCGTCCCGGGCCCGCACCGCATGCAGCGGAATGGCGCCTTTGGCGCTGTTTGCAAGGCTTGGATGCATGAAAGGACCTTACGCTTTTGCAGGTGTGACTCTATGAATCGCGGAGGTTTCCCGCAAGGAGCAGGGCATGGCTTACACTTTGGTGGTCGGCACGATGCAGTGGTCGAGCTGGAGCCTGCGCCCCTTCCTGGCGCTCAGCGCCATCGGCGTCCCGTTTGAGACGGTGGTGATCCGCCTGAGGGTCAAGCCGCCCGAGCCCGTGACCACCAAGGACCGGATTCTCGAATATTCGCCCGCGGGCAAGGTGCCGGTGCTCAAGATCGAGGAGAATGGGAAGACGCTGACGGTGTGGGACAGTCTGGCGATCTGCGAAACCCTGGCCGAGCGTCATCCCGAAGCGAAGCTTTGGCCTGCCGATCCGCACGCGCGGGCGATGGCGCGCAGCCTTTCCAGCGAGATGCATTCGGGCTTTCCCGACATACGCGACCAGCTTTCCATGGAATTCACCAGCAAATTGCCGCTGCCGGAATTGCGCGACGACACCCAAAAGCAGATCGCGCGCATCATCGCCGCCTGGTCGGAAGCGCTGGCGCGGCACAAGGGCGATTTCCTGTTCGGCGGTTTTTCCATTGCCGATTGCATGTATGCGCCCGTGGTATCGCGCTTTGATACTTATGACGTTGCGGTGCCGCCGGATGCGCGCGCCTATATGGATCGCATCATCGCCTTGCCGGGCATGGCCGCCTGGCGCAAAGCTGCGCAGAAAGAAATTGCAGCGGGGATTGCCTGATTTTTCATGGCGCTCCGGCTCACGCCTACGCGCATGGCGCGCAGGCAGAGATTGTGGCGGGACTGCCGCTTCCCAGCACCGACCCCTGGCTCAGGGAATGATTCCGGCTTCGCGATAAAAGCGCGCCGCGCCCGAATGCAAGGGCGCCGGCGGCTCGGCCGCCGCCTTGTCCAGGCTGATTTCGCCCGCGTTGCGATGCCCTGCGGCCAGCGGCGCGCGGTTGGCGGGATGAAACAGCGCCCGCGTCAGGCCATAGATCAGCGGATCGGGCTCGCCATCGCGCGTCACCCAATAGGCATTCACGCCCACCGTCTCCACCGCACCGATGCGCGGATAGACGCCGGCGGGAATCAGCGTTGGCCGAAGCTGCGGCACCAGTTTGAGCAGCCGCTCGCGCCCCTCGCCGTCGATCGGCACCAGCCGCGCCAGATCCTGGCCGATCAGGTCGTGCACCGGATCGACAGGCGCGCCGGTGGTGATGAAGTAGGCGTCTATCTTGCCTTCGCGCAACAGCTGGGCGCTGTTGCCGCTTTCAAACGGCACCACCCGCACGCGCCCCACGCGATAGGCCGCCAGGATGGCGCGGGCGCGCATGACGGCGCCGGTATTTTCCGCGCCGCCCAGCATCACCCTTTTTCCACGAAGATCGCCAACAGACTGAATGCTGGACTTCGCCGCCGCCACCAGATGCGTCTGTTCGCCGAACAGCGCCGCGATGATCCGCAAACGGGTGGCCCGGCGGCGGAAGGCGCCCTGGCCCTTGACCGCCGCGGCGATGACATCGCCTTCCGAAATCCCGGAATCCACCAGCCCCTGATTGACGCTGCGCAGATTGTCGGTGGCGCCTTCGCTGGTGCGGGCCGACAGGATGACGCCCGCCGGGCCGCACACCGTGGCGGTTTCGCAGCGCCCGACCCCGGGGGGATGGCTGATCAGGCCGGCGATGGCCTGGCCGACCGGAAAATAGATGCTTTCGGTGGATCCGGTGGCGATCTGGAAGGAGACGCGGGAGGAACTTTGGTCCGTCAGGCCCAGATTGCCGCCCCACAGCCACACACCCATCACCGTCAGGACGAATCCGGCGAGGGCAATCAGGGCGGCAAGGCGCTGAGACATGCGGGAATGATTAACCCTTTATTGCGTCAGGACTGGGGCCGTTAACGAATGGCCGAACCTTGCTTCTATATGAGCCAACATACTTAAGGGTTTGTTGACCGGGGTACTGGCAATCTTCCGGCAGCGTAATTCGAAGGCTGCCCCCCATGGCTTATTCCAAATTCCGTTCTGGCCGTTTTGGCTCAGCGCTGGCGGTCCTGCTGCTCGGCTGCACCGCGATCAGCGGCACCGCCCAGGCCGGCTGGCTGTTCGGTGAATCCAAGAAGGAAGCTGCGGAAACGAAAGCCGAAGCGGTGAAGGCAGCGGCGGCGGCGCCGGCCGAAACCCTGGACGGCAGCATTCGCCAGGCGCAGCTTCTGCGCGTGGATGGCAATTATTCCGAGGCCATCAGGCATCTGTCACAGCTGATGATGATCGCGTCCGACGATGGCCGCGTCATCAGCGAGTATGGCAAGACCCTGGCTGCGATGGGCCGCGAAAGCCATTGTCGCCGGTTTTTTCCAGATCCAGCAGCGCCAGCAACCTGGAGAGGGCGGAAGACGTCATATTTTGACCTAGCATGCCCGCTGGAGAAATTCTATCATATTGATTATATTGGCATATTTTTAAAGATCGGATGAATACGCCAGCTTTGGCGCGCAGCACACAGGTCGCGGGAGAACTGAGTGATTATCATCCAGGAGAAATGTACTCTGGGATCAATTCCTGGCATTTTGTTGCTGCCTTGTAACAGGGGGCCGGTAAAACCTTGATCGGCAGAGGCAAACCTGCCGCAAAGCAACAATTGCGATGGAGACATTTTCGACTAGCGCCGTTATAAGCGCTACATTGGTTTCGACGTATTGGCGGGGGGTCCTGCCCGTCGGTATTTTCAAGCGAGGGTAGACAAAATGAAACTTCGAATGCTCGCCATGGCGACTGTTGCCGCCGCGGCTCTCAGCACACCTGCACTGGCCGGAGAAGGATGGTACCTGGGTCTTGGCGGCGGCTGGGATCAGCAGGAAAGCGTTTCGCACGTCTCCGTTCCGCGGCCCGCAACCGGCAGCTTGAACACCCCCACCTCCGACAATTTCATCGGCGCCGTCTCGGTCGGCTATGCCTGGGGCAATGGCTGGCGTCTTGAAAACGAAATCGCCTACACGTCCCATTCTGTCGGCGCTGCCGGCTACAATGGTGGCGGCCAGGTCACCTCGGACATGGTCAACCTGACCTATGACATTCCGCTGGGCGACACCTGGAAGTTCACCCTCGGCGGCGGTGTCGGTATCGGCAACTACCGCACCCGCATCGGCGTCAACGGCACCAACTTTGACTACGTCAAGGGCCGCACGACCGCCTTCCAGTGGCAGGGCATCGCCGGCCTCGCCGTCTCCATCTCGCCGGATGTCGATCTGTTCGGTGAATACCGCTATCGTTCGAACGAAACGGGCGCCAATTTCAACAGCTCGTATCTGACGATCAGCCCGATCCGCGTGGACAAGGTTTCGGAAAATGTGGCGATGTTCGGCCTGCGTTGGTTCCTGACGCCGCCGGCCCCGCCGCCGCCGCCGCCGCCGCCTCCCCCGCCGCCGCCTCCGCCGCCTCCCCCGCCGCCCCCGCCGCCGCCGGCGAAGACGTACATCGTCTTCTTCGACTTTGATAAGTCGAACCTCACCGCGGAAGCGCAAGCGACGGTTACCGAGGCTGTGTCCGCCGCCAAGACTCTGGGCTCTGTCCGGATCATGGTGACCGGCCACACCGACACCGTCGGTTCGGATCGCTACAACCAGGCGCTCTCCATCCGTCGCGCGACTTCGGTCAAGGACGAGATGCTGCGCCAGGGTCTGGGCGCCGACTCGATCGCGATCGAAGGCAAGAGCTTCCACGATCCGCTGGTTCCGACCGGTCCGGGCGTGCGTGAGCCCAAGAATCGCCGTGCGGTTATCGATCTGGGCGGCTAATCAGCCCAAACCGAATGAGAAAGGGCCGGTCGCAAGACCGGCCCTTTTTCTTTGGCTTAGGTTTTCTTGCTAAGCGTAGCGCAGCTAGAAAACCTTGCCCCGCACCGAGCGGCAAAGCCGCGAGGGCGGTGGGCCAAGACACAAATAAAAAAGGCGCGGGAGATGATCCCGCGCCTTTTGTTTGTCTGGTCCGTCTTCAGTAAACAGGATTCGGCGGATCGCCGGCCAGCGTCGGGCGCGGCGTGGGAATGATGCTGGGGCCTGCCTGCACACCCTGCAGGGTCATAGCCACCGTGATTTCGCAGCTGTCCACCGGATTGGCCTCGTTCACCGGCACGCCGGAGACGAAATCCTCCAGCACCGGCTTGTCCGGCGCCAGGGCGGCGGCGAACACGATGTTGGCGGCGCGGCAGAAATTGTCATGCTGGCCGGGCTTGGTGCGACGCAGGTCGGCATTGGCAATGGCGCGGGTCTTGTAGGCGTCATATGCGCGGTCGCCCTTGGCGTTGCCGTGCAGGCGCTTGAACATCCGCATCATCCGGGCGTCAGAGGCGCGCAGTTCCTTGCCGAAAATGGTCTGGAAACGGTTGAAATTGGCCACCGCCACCGGCCCGCAGGCCAGCGCCGCGTCGGTGAGCTCCTGCTGCACGGCCGAGATCTGCACCGCGGAAATTTCCGCCGCGGTGGCGCAATTGTTCCTGCCGCGAATCTGCGCTTCCGCCGCCGTCGCGCCCATCAGGCCGAGGGCGGCCACACAGGCACCCAGTTTGGCGCCCAGCTTCGTGCGTTTCATGCAAAACCTCTTCGACAGGCGCTTGCGCGCCAATGACCCCAGGGCGCCGAGCTTAAAACACAACCGGCGGCATCGCCAAGCTGTTGGGATTAGGGAACTTTCGTGGCGGGGCCGGGAATTGCGGAAACCCCAGCCTCCACGTGCGTTTCCTGTCTGTAGCCATTGGCATACGCAAATGCGCCAGGTCCAGACCATCCTTTTCGCCGTCGCCGCCCTGACATGGGCGGCTTTGCCGGCGTACGCCGCCGGCAGGCCTGATTTCAACGCCCCTTACCCCGTACAGCATATGCGCGAGGTGAGCATGGCCCCGCAGCAGCCTTATGCCATGAACTATACCGACCAGATGGCGCAGAAGCTCGGGGTGAAGGATGGCCAGTGGGAAGCCTTCCACTCCAGGGACCCCCTGATTCCCAGCCTGAATGGCGGGATGGGCGCCAGCGGGCATCCCATGCTCAAGCTGCAATGGACGCCCTGAAGTCCCGGCTTCCTCATTCGGTCCCATTCTAGTATCTGTGCGCCCCAGAAGAGGGCGCTTTATGGCTTATAAAATCGCGGTAATCGGGGCGACCGGCAATGTTGGCCGGGAGATGCTCAAGACCCTGGCCCAGCGCCAGTTTCCCATCAGCGAGCTGGTGGCCCTGGCCTCGACCTCGTCGGTGGGCCGCGAGGTCTCGTTCGGCGACCACGTCCTCAAGATCAAGGCGCTCGACTATTACGATTTCAAGGGGACCGACATCGCCCTGATGAGCGCGGGCGGAACCATCGCCAAGGAATGGGCGCCCAAGATCGCCGCCCAGGGTTGCCTGGTGATCGACAATTCCAGCGCCTGGCGGATGGACCGGCAGGTGCCGCTGGTGGTGCCGGAGGTCAATCCCGACGCGCTGAACGACATTCCCAAGGGCATCATTGCTAATCCCAACTGCTCCACCGCCCAGCTGGTGGTCGCGCTCAAGCCGCTGCACGACCTGTTCAAGATCAAGCGGGTGGTGGTGTCGACCTATCAGTCGGTGTCCGGCGCCGGCAAGGAAGGGATGGACGAACTGTTCACCCAGACCCGCGCCGTGTTCGTTGCCGATCCGATCGCGCCGGGAAAATTCACCAAGCAGATCGCCTTCAACGTCATTCCCCATATCGACGTGTTCCTGGATTCCGGCATCACCAAGGAAGAATGGAAGATGGCGGTGGAGACCCAGAAGATCCTGGATCCCGATATCCAGGTCACCGCCACCTGCGTGCGGGTGCCGGTCTTCCTGGGCCATAGCGAGTCGGTGAATATCGAATTCGAGCTGCCGGTGACGGCGGAGAAAGCGCGCGCCGCGCTGCGCGCCGCGCCCGGCGTGATGGTGGTGGATAAGCGCGAGGATGGCGGCTATGTCACGCCGATCGAATGCGCCGGCGAGGACGCCACTTTTGTCAGCCGCATCCGCAAGGACCCCACCATCGAAAACGGGCTGAACATGTGGATCGTCGCCGACAATCTGCGCAAGGGCGCCGCGCTCAACGCGGTGCAGATCGCCGAAGTTCTTGTCAAACGCAACCTCTTGAGGGCCGCATAATGCCAAAAGCCTACTGGATCGCACGCGTCGATGTTCACGACCCCGAGACCTACAAATCCTATGTCGAAACCGCCAAGCCCGCCTTCGAGCGCTACAAGGCCAACTTCCTGTGCCGCGGCGGCAAGACCGAAGTGCTGGAAGGCGAAGCCCGGGCCCGCAATGTGGTGATCGAATTCGCGTCCCTGCAGGACGCCCATGACTGCTACCACTCGCCGGAATACACCAAGGCGCGCGAGTTTCGCGACAAGGCCGGCAAGGGCGAATTCATCCTTGTCGAAGGCGTTTAAGCCCCGCCGCAGTATCCTGTATGTCCCCGCGGACAAGCCGCGCGCTTTGGAAAAGGCGCGCGGGCTGGACGCCGACGGCATCATCATCGACCTGGAAGACGCGGTCGCTCCCGACGCCAAGGCGCTGGCGCGCGATGCCGCCTGCGCGGCCATCGCAGGCCTTGGCCCGCGCGAAGTCATCGTGCGCATCAATGCCCTGTCCAGTCCCTGGGGACGGGACGATCTGGCGGCGGTCAGGTGCGCCCGGCCGGACGCCATCGCGCTGCCCAAGCTGCGGGATGCCGAAGATGTGATCGCCGCCCGCGCCCTGACCGGCGATATTCCGCTCTGGGCGATGATCGAAACGCCCCGTTCGGTGCTGAACGCCGCCGAGATTGCCGGCGCCGGGGTGGCCGCGCTGGTGCTGGGCAGCAACGATCTTCTGAAAGACATGGGCGCACGGCACATGCCGGGCCGGGCCAATCTTCATACCGCCATGGCGCTGTGTGTGATGGCGGGGCGCGCCGCCGGCATCGCCGTGCTGGACGGGGTTCACAACGATCTCAACGACATGACGGCATTCGCCGCCGCCTGTCAGCAGGCGCGCGATTTCGGCTTTGACGGCAAGACCGTGATTCATCCCGGCCAGATCGCCGTCTGCAATGCCGCCTTTACCCCATCGCCCGAGGAAATCGCCGCGGCGCGGCGGGTGGTGGAGGCGTTCGCCAAAAGCCCCCAGGCCGGCGTGATCGCACTGGACGGACGCATGGTGGAGCGGCTGGACCTGAAGATCGCGGAACGCACGCTTTCGCGGGCGCCCTGATGCTGATGAACCAGTATCGCGCCGCATTGTTCAATGGCGAGCTGAGGCCCGATCCGGCGCAGGAAAGCGCCGTGCGCCGGCTGCACATCCTGGCCAAAAGCCTTGGCGAAAAGCGCGGCTTTTGGCCGTTCCGCAAGGCCTCCGCCGCCGTCAAAGGCCTTTATATCTGGGGCGATGTCGGGCGCGGCAAGACCCTGCTGATGGACTTCTTCTTTGACGAAGTCCGGATGGAGAAGAAGCGCCGGGCCCATTTCAACAGCTTCATGGTGGATGTCCATGCCCGCATCCATGCCCAGCGGCAGCGCGCGGGCAGCGACGATCCCATTCCCCCCGTGGCCAGAAGCATCGCGGAGGAAGCACGGCTGCTGTGCTTTGACGAGTTCCAGGTCACTGACGTCGCCGACGCCATGATCCTGGGACGATTGTTCGACCGGCTGTTCGCCGATGGCGTGGTCATTATCGCCACCAGCAATACCCCGCCGGACCGGCTGTATGAAGGCGGGCTCAACCGCCAGCTCTTTCTGCCCTTCATAGAAGAGATCAAGCAGCGCCTGGAGGTGGTGGAGCTGAACGGTCCCACCGACTACCGCCTGCAGCGTATTTCCGGCCTGAATGTCTATCTGACGCCGCTTTCGCCCGCCGCCGATGCGGCGATGGACGCAGCCTGGCAGCGACTGACCGACAGCAAGGCGGGAAAGCCCGTGAATATCACCGTGCTGGGACGCACGCTGGTGGTGCCACAGGCGGCGCGCGGCGTGGCGCGCTTTGCCTTCGATGAACTCTGCGACCGTCCGCTGGCGGCGGCCGATTACCTGGCGCTGGCGCAGGAATTCCACACCGTGCTGATCGACCATGTCCCGGTGATGACCGACAATATGCACAATGTGGCGCGGCGCTTCACCCTCTTGATCGACACATTGTATGACGAGGGCGTGAAGCTGATCTGCTCCGCCGCCGCACCGCCGGACCAGCTTTATTCCGCCGGCATCGCTTCGGACTCGTTTCGCCGCACCGCATCGCGCCTTGCCGAGATGCAGTCGGACGATTATCTGCGGCGTGGACACGGAATTCACGGATTGGCGTCCTGATGCAGAACGTCTTGTGGGCATGCGCTTTTGTACTGGCCTGTATGGGCTTTTATCAGTTCATCTGGCCGAGACTGAAACGTTTCGACCAGAATAATGTGGCGCGCATCACCCAGCAGGAACGCGACAGGGCCGACGCCAATGCCCATTTCCGCCATGCCCTGGAAGTGGCCGATGAACAGGTCGAGCCGGTACAGGAAATCAAACTCGCGAGCGGTGCCCAGTATCTGTTCGAGGCCCAGGTCTTCGCCACACGGGACGAGGCCGAAGAGATGCGCGCCCGCCGGGTCGGGGTGGTGGCGCGGCGCTTCTACGAAGAACTTCCGACCGCGCTGATGGCCCGATCCGAACCGCGCTCGCCGCTGACCGCGCGCGAACGCGCGTCACAGCGCTGGAAAAAAACGATTCACTGATCTGACGCAGAGATTTTGGCCGCCGGGCAGGAGCGAGGAGCGATGTGGGCGTAAGGCCCATGAGCGACGAGCGACGAACCCGGAGGGCAAAAGATCGCGTCAGGCCGCTTCGCCCTTCATCAGTTTGGGGAGCTTTCCGACATCCCCGCCGGCATGGCGCATGAAGAAGCGCCGCGCCGGCCCGATCGCATCCACGATCCCGAGGCCCAGATCGCGCAAGTGGCGCAGCGGCGCGATGTCGTTGGAGAACAGCCGATTGAGGGCATCGGTGGACGCCGCCAGGGCGAACGAATCGAAACGCCGCCACCGCTCGTAACGCTTGAGTGTATCGAGCGCGCCGATATCGCGGCCCAGCCTTGCGGCATCCAGCAGCACTTCGGCCAGCGCCGCGGCATCCTTCAGCCCCAGATTCAGGCCCTGCCCGGCGATGGGATGAATGCCATGGGCGCAATCGCCCGCCAGCGCGAAACGCGGCCGCACGAATTCGCGCGCCAGATGGAAGCTCAGCGGATAGGACCAGCGCGGACCAGCGGACCTGGTCTTGCCCAGGTGGCTGCCGAAGCGGCGCGACAGTTCGGCATTGAACCCGGCCTCATCCAGCGCCAGCAGGGCCGGCGCTTTCCTTTTGTCTTCCGTCCACACCAGCGACGAGCGGTTGCCGGTCATGGGCAGGATCGCGAACGGCCCGGAGGGAAGGAAATGCTCATAGGCCACGCCATTGTGCGGCTTCTCATGCTCCACGGTCGCGACGATGCCGGTTTGCGGATACGACCAGCCGATCACGTTGATGCCCATTTCACCCCGCAGCCGCGATTCCCGCCCGTCGGCGGCGATCAAAAGCGGCGCGGCGATCTGCGATCCGTTTTCCAGCAGGACGACTGCGCCGCCGCTCTCCACCTTCACGTTCTTCACCGTCGCGGGCGCGATCAGTTCCAGATTCTTGCAGGCCGCCACCGCGCCATAGAGCGCGGCGCGGATATGCCGGTTCTCTGCGATATGGCCCAGGGCCTCGGCGCCGACCTCCTGGGCATCGAAATGCAGCGAAAAAGGCGAGGCCGGGCGTCCGGCGACGCCATCGGTGACCAGTATTTCGCGAATCGCTTGGGCATGGGGCGCCAGGTCCTTCCACACGTCCAGCACCGTCAGCATCCGCACACTGGCATAGGCCAGCGCCGAGACCCGGCCGTCGAAATGGGGGTCCAGAATGGTGCTGGCCGCCGCCGCATCGACGACCACCGTCTTCACCCCGCCCTGTGCCAGCGCCAGGCCAAGGGTCAGCCCGACCATGCCGCCGCCGGAAATCACCACATCCGTCTGCTTCAAAACCCTGCTCCAATCACGCCCAATATTTAGGCAAAAACGGCCATTTGCATATTTTACAGGCAAAACACCCTGCCTGTTTTTGAGTCATTGATACCCGGTTTTTCGCAAAAAACCCTTTTGAACCATAGCCTTAGTCATTCGCCCCAGAACTGGCCCGCTTCTTGATAAATCGTTAAGGCCGGACCCGGGGGTCCGGAGCAGAAAAAACCACGGAAGGACGGCAGATGAAGCTTATTACGGCGATCATCAAACCCTTCAAGCTCGATGAAGTGCGCGAGTCTCTCTCGGCGCTCGGCGTTCAGGGCATGACGGTGACGGAAGTCAAAGGCTATGGGCGGCAGAAGGGGCATACGGAGATCTATCGCGGCGCGGAATACGCTGTGAGCTTCCTGCCCAAGCTCAAAATCGAAGTGGCGGTGAAAAGCGAAATGCTGGAAGCGGTGATCGATGCGATCACCTCCAAGGCAAAGACAGGCCAGATCGGCGACGGAAAGATCTTCGTCACGCCGCTCGAGCAGGTCGTGCGTATCCGCACCGGCGAAACGGATGGTGACGCGCTGTAGGCCCAAAGGCTTCACGCGTCCATAAAGGGGACTGAAACATGACAATTGAAAGTTTGAAGAAAGCGGGCCTTGCAACGCTTGCCAGCCTTGGCACGCTTGCAATGACCGCGGGCGTTGCCTTCGCCCAGGAAGCGGCGAAGACGCCGACGCCGGACAAGGGCGACACGGCCTGGATGCTCGTTTCCACCATCCTGGTTCTGCTGATGATCGTACCGGGCCTGGCCCTGTTCTATGGCGGCCTGGTCCGCTCCAAGAACATGCTGTCCATCCTGACCCAGACACTGGTTGTGACCTGCATCGTCATGGTGGTCTGGGCCTTGTGGGGCTATTCGATGGCCTTCACCGATGGCGCCGGGCTCAACCTCTATGTCGGCGGCTTCTCCAAGGCGCTGCTCAAGGGCGTGGACACCGCCACCATCGTCGAGACCTTCTCTCGCGGCGTGGTCATTCCGGAAATCGTCTTCGTGGCGTTCCAGATGACCTTCGCGACGATCACCACGGCGCTGGTCATCGGCGGCTTCGCGGAGCGCATGAAGTTCAGCGCCATCTGCGTCTTCTCCGTGCTGTGGCCGACCCTGGTCTACTTCCCCATGGCCCACATGGTCTGGTGGTGGCCGGGACCGGAATTCGCCTCGACCAATCCGGCCGATGCGACGGTTGCGGGCGCGGGCATGATCTGGGGCTTCGGCGCGCTTGATTTCGCCGGCGGCACCGTCGTGCACATCAATGCGGGCATCGCGGCGCTGGTCGGCGCGATCCTTTGCGGCAAGCGCGTCGGCTACAAGACCGAATCCATGGCCCCCCACTCGCTGACGCTGACCATGGTCGGCGCCTCGCTTCTGTGGGTCGGCTGGTTCGGCTTCAACGCCGGTTCCAACCTGGAAGCCAACGGCTATGCCGGCCTGGCCATGCTCAACACCTTCCTCTGCACGGCAGCGGCGGGTGTTGCCTGGCCGGCCTTCGAGTGGATCCTGAAGGGCAAGCCCAGCCTCTTGGGCGCGGCTTCCGGTGTGGTTGCGGGTCTGGTTGCGATTACGCCTGCCGCCGGCTTTGCCGGTCCGATGGGCGCCATCGTGCTGGGTCTGGTTGTCAGCCCGATCTGCCTGTTCTTCGTCAGCGTTGTGAAGAACATGCTCAAGTATGACGACAGCCTGGACGTCTTCGGCGTGCACTGCGTCGGCGGCATCATCGGCGCCATCGCCACCGGCATCCTGGTGGATCCGGCGCTGGGCGGCGCGGGCATCGTGGACTACACGGCGGGCGGCGCGGCCGTCTATCCGGGTCTGGTCCCGCAGGTGATCGCCCAGGCCAAGGGCGTGCTGACCACCGTGCTGTGGTCCGGCATCGGCAGCACCATCGTGTTCGGCCTGATCAAGCTGACCATCGGTCTGCGGGTGAAGGAAGAAGTCGAGCGCGAAGGCCTCGACATCGCCGAGCATGGCGAGCGCGCTTACAATATGTAAGCAAGCCTGAACCGACTGCGAATTGGGGTGCGTGTAAAACCGCACCCCTTTTCGTTTTTATAGAGACATGACCCGGGGACGAATGATGCCATCGAAGCCCCACGCGCTTGCAGGCTCCTTGCTGGGCCTTCTGGCCTTGCTGGCGACGCCGGCTTTCGCCCAAACCCCCGCACCCAGCCTGAACAGCGGCGACACCGCCTGGCTTCTGACCTCGTCGGCGCTGGTGCTGCTGATGACCATTCCGGGGCTGGGCCTGTTCTATAGCGGCATGGTGCGCAAGAAGAACGTGCTGGCGACCCTGGCGCAAAGTTTCGGCGCCACCGCGCTGGTCTCGGTGCTGTGGATGGTCATGAGCTACAGCCTGGCCTTCAAGGCCAATTCCAATCCTTCGCTGAACCAGTTCATCGGTGACTTCAGTTATCTCTTCCTGCAGCCGATGAAAGTGGACTCGCTGTCCGGCACAATCTCGGAATCGGTGTTCATGCTGTTCCAGATGACCTTCGCGATCATCACCCCCGCCCTGATCGCCGGCGCTTTCGCCGACCGCATGAAATTTTCCGCCTTCCTGTGGTTCATTGGCCTGTGGCTGATCTTCGTCTATTGCCCCATCGCCCACATGGTGTGGGGCGGCGGCCTCCTCTTCACCATGGGCGCGCTGGACTATGCCGGCGGCTCGGTGGTGCATCTGAATGCCGGCACCGCCGCGCTGGTGACCTGCCTGGTGCTGGGCAAGCGCATCGGTTACGGCCGCGAGAACATGTCGCCGCACAATCTGGTCTTGTCGGTGATCGGCGCCTCGCTGCTGTGGGTGGGCTGGTTCGGCTTTAACGCGGGCTCCGCCGTCACCGCCGGGTTCAATGCCGGCATGGCCGCCCTCGCCACCCAGATCGCCACCGCCGCCGCGGCGCTGTCCTGGATGTTCGCCGAATGGGCCATCGCCAAGAAGCCTTCCGTCCTGGGCATGATCTCGGGCGCCGTCGCCGGGCTGGTGGCCATCACACCGGCGTCAGGCTTTGTCGATCCTGTGGGGGCGCTGATCATCGGCATCACTGCCGGCGTGGTCTGCTATGTCGCCGCCGTCTGGATGAAGAAGGCACTGGGCTATGACGACAGCCTGGATGCCTGGGGCATCCATGGCGTGGGTGGTGCGCTGGGGGCGATCCTCACCGGCGCCTTCGCCAGCAGCGCCATCAATCCTGCCGGCAAAGGCTGGCTGAACGACGGTAATATTGGCCAGATGCTGATCCAGCTCTATGACGTGGGCATCACCTTTCTGTATTGCGCGGTCGGCACCTTCATCATCCTCAAACTCGTGGACATGATCATCGGCCTGCGCGTCTCGCCGGAAGTCGAGGTCGAAGGCCTGGACATCAACCTGCACGGCGAAACCGTCCACGACTGACCCTTGTTGCGTCCCCGAAGAACTGGGCGTCCTCGCGGGCGCCCTTTTTTCATGCGCGGTTTGTCTCTACATTCCCGGCGCTTTGCCTCGGGAGTGTTCTTGTCCTTCAACGGCCGTCTTGCCGCCTTGCCGCCCGGACCTTTCGCCCGGCTGGCGACACTTTTGGGCGACGTGAAGCCGGGCAGGGACCCGATCACCCTGGCGATCGGCGATCCCAGCGGCACGGTGCCGGACTTCGTGCGCGCGGCGCTGGCGCAAAGCGCCGCCAGCTTCGGCAACTATCCCGCCATCGCCGGCAGCCAGGACTGGCGCAATGCGGCAGGCGAATGGCTGAACCGCCGCTTTGCCCTGGGCGGGGCGATCGATCCAGAAAAGCATCTGCTGCCGCTGGCGGGCACCCGCGAGGGCCTGTTCTCGGTGCTGTTTCCCTTCATGCCCGAAAGCAAGGCCGGCGCGCGGCCCATCGTGGCGATGCCGAACCCGTTCTATCAATGCTATGCGGCAGCGGTTCTGGCATCGGGCGCCGAGCCGCTCTATGTCCCCGCGCTGAAAGAGAACGGCTTCCTGCCCGATTTCGCCGGTCTGCCCAAGGCAATGCTGGAGCGGATGACGGCGGTCTATATCTGCTCGCCGTCCAACCCCGAAGGCGCAGTGGCGGATGAAGCCTATTGGCAGGCGCTGTTCACGCTTGCCGAGCAGTACGACTTCTTCGTGCTGGCGGATGAATGTTACGCCGACATCTGGTTCAACAAGCCACCGGTATGCGCGCTTCCAGTGCGCCTCAGCCAAAGCGGCGGCTTCAAAAATCTGCTGAGCTTCCACTCGCTGTCCAAACGCTCCGGCCTGCCCGGCCTGCGTTCCGGCATGGTGGCGGGGTGTGCGGGCCTGATCGAGAAATTCCGCGCCTTCCGCAATGTCGCCGGTCCCACCGTGCCGGGTCCGGTACAGGCGGCCTCGGCGGCGGCCTGGCGCGACGAAGCCCATGTCACCGCGAACCGTCTGGCCTATGCGCAGAAGATGGCGGCGGCGGAGCGCATCCTGAGCGACCGCATGACTCGTCCGGGCGGCGGATTCTTCCTCTGGCTTGCTGTTGGCAATGGCGAGGAATTCGCCCTCAAGGCGTGGCGCGATCAGGGGGTGCGGCTGCTCCCTGGCGCTTACATGGGCCGGGAAATTTCCCAGGGAAAAACCCAGTCAAACCCTGGCTTTTCCTATGTCCGGGTCGCCCTTGTTAATGACTTATCAACCATTATGACCGCACTCGAAAGGATCAGGGAAATTCTCTAGCGGGCGGTTTTGCTATGGCGCAGTCCAGGATGATCGGCGGGGTCTATCACCCGCGCGCCAAGGGGGGCGCCATGAGCGACGCCCTGGCCGATGCCAAGCGGGCCATGAACCGCCTGAGCCGCATGCTGGCCATGCGCGGCGCCGGCCTGGCGCTGGTGCTGGCGGCCGCTGCGGCATTGATCGCCCTGATCAGCTATTCCTCCGACGATGCCAGCCTCAACAACGCCAATGTGCGCGATGTCGCCAACTGGCTGGGGCCCTTGGGCGCGGTGGCCGCCGACCTGATGCTGCAGATTTTCGGATGGGCGGCGATCGCCTTCCTGGCGCCGCTGTTTGTCTGGGGCGCGCGCGCCCTGCGCGGCAAATCGCTGAAATACGCCATGTGGCGGCTGGTGGCCTGGCCGCTCGGCACCGTCACCGTGGCGGCGGGGCTGGGGCTGTTTCCCCAGCCTGCCACCCTGCCCGCCGGCGCGGGCGGCATGATCGGCATCGCCGCCAGCGGCCTGTCCAGTCATGCGGCACAGATCTGGCAGACCCCGATGCTGAGCTGGGCGCTGCCGCTGGGGCTTTTGCTGGTGGGCCTGCCGCTGGCCTTCCTGGCCACCGGCCTGCGCCTGATGCCCATTGTGCGCGGCGCGATGAACATTCCCGCCGGCGCGATCTGGCTGGTGGGCCTGATCAAGAAGCCGGATTTCGGTTTTCATCACAATGACAATGACGATGACGACAACAATCACGAATATGACGATGATGACGAAGGCGCCTATCACCTGGACGCGGACGCTGATGCGCCCGGCGCGCTGAGGCCAGAGCCGATCGCTGCCACCCGCCTGGCCGAACGCCAGAAGACCCGCGTCCAGCGCGACATGCGCGCCCCTGCCAATGGCGCCAAGCGCGCCGACAAGCAGCCCGCGCTCAACCTGGCCTCGGGCGACTACCAGCTTCCCGCACTGGGCCTGCTGGCTGAGCCGGTCACCGTCAAGGACACCCACACCCTCTCCGACGAAGCGCTGGAAGAAAATGCCCGCATGCTGGAAGCAGTACTGGCGGACTTCGGGGTCAAGGGCCGCATCACCGCGGTGCGCCCAGGCCCGGTCGTAACCCTGTATGAATTCGAGCCTGCCGCTGGCGTGAAATCCAGCCGGGTCATCTCGCTGTCCGACGACGTCGCCCGTTCGATGAGCGCGGTGGCGGCGCGCATCGCCACCATTTCGGGCCGCAATGTCATCGGTATCGAGCTGCCCAACCAGTTCCGCGAAACCGTTTACTTGCGCGAGATGTTCGCTTCGTCCGATTATGAAAAGGCCCGCGCACCGCTGTCACTGGCGCTGGGCAAGACCATCGGCGGCGAGCCGGTGATCGCCGACCTCGCCAAGATGCCGCATTTGCTGGTGGCCGGCACCACCGGTTCGGGCAAGTCGGTGGGCCTGAACACCATGATCCTGTCGCTGCTCTATCGCATGTCGCCACAGCAGTGCCGGTTGATCATGATCGATCCCAAGATGCTGGAATTGTCGGTCTATGACGGCATCCCGCACCTGCTGTCGCCCGTGGTCACCGACCCGCGCAAGGCCATCGTCGCCCTGAAATGGGCGGTGCGAGAAATGGAAGACCGCTACCGCAAGATGTCCAAGATGGGCGTGCGCGGCGTTGAAGCCTTCAACGAACGGGTCAAGAAGGCCAAGGACAAGGGCGAAGTCCTCAAGCGCACGGTGCAGACCGGATTCGACCGCGAGACCGGCAAGCCGATCTATGAGGACGAGAATCTGGAATTCGAAGCCTTGCCCTATATCGTGGTGGTGGTGGACGAAGTCGCCGACCTGATGATGGTTTCGGGCAAGGAAATCGAAGGCGCGGTGCAGCGGCTGGCGCAGATGGCGCGCGCCGCCGGCATCCACCTGATCGCGGCGACCCAGCGCCCGTCGGTGGACGTGATCACCGGCACGATCAAGGCCAACTTCCCCACCCGCATTTCCTTCCAGGTGACGAGCAAGATCGACAGCCGCACCATCCTGGGCGAACAGGGCGCCGAGCAGCTCTTGGGCCAGGGCGACATGCTGTATATGGCGGCCGGCGGGCGCATCAAGCGCATCCACGGCCCGTTCGTCTCCGACCACGAAGTCGAAGATGTGGTGCGTTTCCTCAAGGCCCAGGGCGCGCCCGAATATCTCGACGCCGTCACCGAAGAGCCGGACGAAGACAACGACGACCCCTATGCCTTGATGGGCGGCGGCAACAGCAGTCCGGGCGACGACCTTTACGACAAGGCGCTGGCGGTGGTGGCGCGGGACAAGAAGGCGTCCACCAGTTACATCCAGCGGCGGCTGCAGATCGGCTACAACCGCGCCGCCAGCCTGATCGAACGCATGGAGCAGGACGGCGTGGTCTCAAGCCCCAACCATAAGGGCGTCAGAGAAGTCCTGTTGCCGGATCACGATCACGAGCGCTGAGGCGTTCGCCATGACCAAATAAAAAAGCCCGGCTGCGAAGCCGGGCTTTTTCTTTATGCGATGCTTGCGCGCCTAGTCAGCCGCGAAGCAGTAGAACTGGCCCGCGCCGCCGGTCTTGACCAGGGCTTCCTGGCTGCAGCCCTGCGAACCATGGCTGGCATTCCAGGAGGTGAAGTTGCGGTTGGCGTTGGGGCCGCTGCGGTCATGATGGCCCAGAACCGCCGAGCCTTCGCCATTCTTGGTCCAGTTGCCGCAAGTGGTGTCGGTGCCCACGCCCGCCGGCAGGTAGCGGCCGGCGGAATCCGAACCCGTCAGCATGTCATGGGTGTTGGGAGTGTCGCCGCGGCCGTTCACGGTGGTGCCCTTTTCCGTCAGCAGGTTGGCCTTGGTCAGGTTGGGATTGGCGAGGTTGTGCAGATCGTCCACGTTCTGGGCGATGGTGACGCCCTTGGCGTTAACCCAGGGCCCTTTGCCGATACGGTCGCGCGCGTCCACCGGACCGGCGCCGTTGGGCACCTGGGTGGCGGACAGATAGGCGCGCCAGTTGGTCTTGGTCGAACCCGCCGCCTTGGCCAGCGCCGCGCAATGCGCGTCCGCCCCGGCCAGGCCGCCGAGATTGGCGCCGTCACCCTTGCCCACGCTGGTGACGAAGAAACTCATATTGCCCTGCGCCTGCACGGTGGCCGCGCCGGCCAGACAAACAGCGGCGCCCGCGAAAAGCAGCGAACCCAAAAGCGAGTGTTTCATTGATATCCCTCCCTGAAAAATTGGTGCGGTATCACCGTGCCGAAATATGGCGTAAACATGGCATAAGCGCCGGGATCGGACGGTTTGGCTGGCTTTATATGGCAGGCGCGAAGGTCTTCAGACCACTTTCAGCAAAGCCTGCGTGCGCGCCCGCGGGAAGGTCACGGTGATGCGGGTGCCGCGGCCGCGCGCGCTGTCGATGCGGATGCTGCCCTTGTGCAGGTCCACCAGCGCCTTGGTCAAAGGCAGGCCCAGGCCTGTGCCTTCATAGCGCCGCTCCAGCCGGTTATCGACCTGCGCGAAGGGCTGGAAGGCGACCTCCACATCTTCCGGATCCATCCCGATGCCAGTATCGCCCACCGTCACCGCGATCTCCTCTTCCGTCTCGGTAAGATCGAGCGAGATCGTGCCGCCGCGGTCGGTGAACTTGATGGCGTTGGACAGGAGATTGAGGAAAATCTGGCGCAGCTTGGCGGCATCGCCGACCAGCGGGATTTCGTGATTCCATTCCGGCGCGGCCAGGCTGTGGCCGGCGACGACGCATTGTTCGCGCACCATGGCGATGCAGTCACCCAGCACCAGGCGCATGTCCACCGGTTTGGCGTCCATCACCAGCTTGCCGGATTCGCTGCGCGACAGGTCCAGCACGTCGTTGATCACCGACAGAAGATGGCGGCCGCTGCGCAGGATATCCTGGGAATAATCGAGATAGCGCTCATTGCCGATGGTGCCGAAAAGCTGGCCGGAAATGATTTCCGAAAAGCCGATGATGGCGTTGAGCGGCGTGCGCAGCTCATGGCTCATATTGGCCAGGAAGCGGGTCTTGGAGGCATTGGCGGCCTCGGCCTCGCGCTTGGCGCGGCGCAAGGACTCCTCGCGCTCCTTGATGGCGGTGAAGTCGGACAGGAAGATGATCGAGCCCCCCTCCGACGTGCCGCTGCCGGTCATGCGCAGCCAGCGTCCATCGGCCAACTCCAGCTCGGCATGGCCGGAGATCGAGATATGCTCGCTGGGCGCCTGGGTGGGGGCAAGCTGCTGCTGAATCAGCGCCAGCGCAGAGTCGAAGGGCGTGCCTGGCGTCAGCTCGCCGGCGATGGCGGGGAAGAATTCGCGCAAGGTGCCGTTGGAAAGGGTGATGCGGCCGTCGGGCGCCACCAGCATCACGCCTTCACGGCTGGTCTCCAGCGCGTCGGCAAGCCGGCTTTCCGCCGAACGGCGCAGCGCCGTCTCGCGCGTCATCATCTGGCGGATATTTTCCTGCATCACCGTCATCGAGCCCAACAGCGCGCCGGTCTCATCATTGCCGCCTTGCGGAATCGGCGTCTGCAATTCGCCTTTGGCGATTCGGTCGGCGACGCTGGCTGCCGCCTGAAGCGGGCGCACGATCCGGCTGCGCAGCAGCAGCGTAATCCCCGCCGCCAGCAACAGGGCCAGCGCCGTCATTGCGAGAACGCTGTATTTGTAGTTGGCGATATTGGTGACGGTCTGGCGGCGGCCGATGAAGCTGTGGCCGGTATTGAACTCGATCAGCAGGTCGAATTTTTCGTCGATCTGGCGGTCCAGCTTCGCCAGCCCGGCTATCTCGCCTTTGTCCCGCGCCTCGCGCCAGCGTTTCATCAGGGGGCGGATTTCCGCGATCATCTGCTGCTCGTCGGCATGCAGGCTGCGCTGGGCGGCGACCTCCAGGTCCTCGTTGAAGATCTGAGCCAGCGCGGCGATCTCGGCGGCGATGGCCGGGCGGCCTTTGGGGCTGGCCCGCTCGAAGCGCATTTCGGCCAGTTGCATCTCCGTGAAATCATTCTGGGCGGCGCGGGCATAGTTGATCGCCATCAGCGGCCCGTCGAAGGTCGTCACCGCAATGCTGCCCGCCGCCGACAGCACGCCATAGCTCGCCAGGCCCATCAATCCAATGATGGCGCTCATGACGGCAAAGGCGCCGAATATCCTGGCGCCGATTGTGGTGTTGGCAAGCTTCATCGCGTGGCGTTACCTGGTCGGCAAACAGCGACTAGTTTGACCGGAACAGGGTTTATGGCGGCTTAAGGGTGTTTCAGCCGAAACGCCCGCTTTCGCGGCTATCTCACATGGACCGTCATTTTCATGGTCGGGTGGATGTGACAGCGGACCTGGAAGGTGCCGGCGCGCAGAAAGGTTTGATTAATGTTTTCGTCCGGCCCCTTCTCCTCGGAGTCGAACTGGCCGTCGACATAGATCTGATGAATGAAACTGTCGTCATTGGTGAAGGTCAGGGCCTCGCCCCGCATGATGGTCACTTCGGCCGGGCGGAAGGCACGGCCCTTCTGCACGACGCGCCGGTTGTCGGCGGCATGGGCCGTCAGGGCCACTGTCAGAAAGCACGCCAGAACAAGATATGTCTTCATGCCGGGCTCCGTCAGTTCACATGCACGATCAGCTTCATCTTGGGGTGAATATGGCAACGAACCTCGAAGGTACCCGAACGGGGAAAATCTTCCACGATATTCTGGCCCGGACGCCGTTCGGCGGAATCGAACAGGCCTTCGGAATAGATCTGATGGATGAATTCGTCATTGTTGGTGACGGTCAGGGACTGGCCCTGGCGTATGGTGACCTCGGCCGGAATAAAGCGGCGGCCTTTCTGGTTGATGACATTGGTCCCTTGGGCAAAGGAAACGGCGGGCAGCACTAGCAGGATCAGGATCAGCTTTTTCACTTGGTCACCACATGGCGCTGCATGGGCGCCAGGCGCGCCAGAAAGCGGTTCTGGGTGGCAAAGGGCAACCCCACCTTGTCCATGGCGTCCTGCAGGTCTTCGACCACGGCATTGAAGTCGGCGTTGGTCAGATGCAGGCCCTTATGCGCTTCGGCCATGCCATGACCGGTATACTGGCAGGGCCCGCCGGCGATCTGGCAGAACTGGATTTTGAACTGGGCACGCACGCGGTCCATGTTGGATTCCTCGAACACCGCCTTGATGCGCGGATCGGCCAGGTAGTTTTCCACCGAAGCCTCCACGAACCGGTCGATGCCGGCCTGGCCGCCCATGTCCGCGAACAGCTTGTCCTGGGCAATGCCCGGCGCGGTCAGGGCCAGCAGCATCGCGAAAGAAACCGGAATTGCCTTCTTCATCACAGTCCTGCCTGTAGCGAAAGATAAGCGCCACGCTGGTTGTCGCGGATCACGATATTGCCGAGATCGACATAGGCCAGCGTCGCCGAAACGTTCTTGTTGAAGAAATAGGCGGCGAATACATCCCAGGCGTTCTGTTCCCTGGCGATGGAGAGATTGCTGGGCTTGGTGCGCAATTCCGCCCCCACGGCGAAGCGGCAGCTGAACAGATAGGCGGCCGAGCCTTCGAACTGCGCGCTGTAGGAATCCTGTTTGTCGCCGCCAAATCCCAGGATGCCGAACTGGTTGGCGCGTGTCTGGCGCCAGGTGGCATTGAGCAGGACACTTTGCGCCAGGAACAGCTTGCTGGCGGAGAGATAATAGTCGGTCCCCTCGTCGGACCTGCCGCCAATGGCACCGATAATGGCGCCGCGGTCATTTTCCTTGTGCTGCAGGCCGATGGAAATCTGCGGCAGCCATTCGTCCTGTTCATAGACCGCATCGCCGATCAGCTTCAGTTTGGCGCCGAAGATATTCTGGTGAAAGGTGAAGCCGCGTCCCAGCCCCAGCGCCGCGCCGACGTCCTGGGTGTCGAATTCCTGCCAGGCATAGGAAAGCTCCAGGCGGTCGAACAGGCCGATCGCGACGCCGGCGCTTTGCAGCCGGTAATCGGGCAGCAGCACCGTGGTGTAGTGAAGATTGGCGCCGATGCCGTCACGGGTGCCGTAGCCGGTGATCAGCGCCCAGTTGGCCAGGCCCCCGCCGCCCGCACCCTCGATCTGACTGACGCCGCCCGTGGCCAGCAGCTTGCCGCTGTCCAGCAGGTCCCAGGGCTGCGCCGCCACAGGTCCGACAAGGCAAACAAGACCGGCCGCCAGGGCAAGGCATGTCAGGCGCATCGGCGATCCTCAAAATCACGATGGACCTGCTCTAAAGGCTTGCCGGTTAAAGCGGCCTAAAGTCCCAAAAATGCGGGAAAACGGACAAAGGGACGGGGGTGGACAGGGTTAGGCCCATGTCCTATATCCCCCCACCTTCCGTGACGCGGGGTGGAGCAGCCCGGTAGCTCGTCAGGCTCATAACCTGAAGGTCACAGGTTCAAATCCTGTCCCCGCAACCATCAAGAAAAGCCCGGCCCAAAAGGCCGGGCTTTTTTTATGCCCCGCCGATGCCGCCGCGCCGCACAAAAGCCGACAAAAGCGGGATTTTTGGTTCCGCCTGCCGCTTTCATGTGCACCGTTAATCTGGTCTCCCGATCCTGATTGCGGGGGGTGTGGGGCGCCGCTATAACCCCGGCCCTCAGGGCGGGTTTTGCCGAGTCTTTTTCGCTCTGCGTGTTGAAGGGAGTGTGCATGGGAACCCAGGTCCCCGCCGACTACCGGCCCTCGGATAACGAGCCCTTTATGAATGAGCGCCAGCGGGAATATTTCCGCCGCAAGCTCAACATGTGGAAAGACGAAATTCTCAAGGAAAGCCGCGAGACCATCCAGAACCTGCAGGCCGAGACCGTGCCGCATGCCGATCTGGCCGACCGCGCGTCCACCGAGGCCGAGCGCCAGCTCGAACTGCGCACCCGCGACCGCCAGCGCAAGCTGATCGCCAAGATCGACTCGGCGCTGCGCCGGATTGAAGACGGCTCCTACGGCTTCTGCGAAGAGACCGGCGAGCCGATCTCGCTCAAGCGTCTGGACGCCCGCCCCATCGCCACTTTGTCGATCGAGGCGCAGGAACGCCATGAACGGCGCGAGAAGGTTTATCGCGACGACTAGGGCGCGCATCACAAAATGAAAAAGCCCGGCTCGTAAGAGCCGGGCTTTTTTGTTTCCCCACCGCTTATTCCGGTGTGTTCGGCTTACCAGGGCATGATGATGTCGAGCAGCTGCGAACCATAACGCGGCTGCTGCACATCGCTCACGATGCCGCGGCCACCATACGAGATGCGGGCTTCGGCGATCTGGGTCAGGTTGACGGTATTGTCCTGGGTAATGTCTTCGCGGCGCACGATGCCCGAGACGCGCATGTCGCGCAGTTCGTTGTTCACCCGTACCTGCTGGTGGCCGTCGATCACCAGATTACCGTTGGGCAGCACCTGGGCCACCAGCGCCGCCAATGTCAGGTTGATGGATTCCGAACGGGCC
>CANKIV010000005.1 GCA_947482125.1 Alphaproteobacteria bacterium | reverse complement strand
GGTCGCCGATCACCGCCGTGCCGGTATAGCTGTCATTGGTGCACATGATCACGTCGCCGGCTTGCGCCTCCATACCCGCACCGGCCACCGCGCAAAAATCGGCGGGATATGCATGCGCCGTCAGCGCCGGGCCGACGAAGCTGGCGTTGGCGGGGTCGAGGGGCTTGATCCGCCAGTCCAGCGCGCCACGCCCATCCATGGCATCGACCAGATGCGAGGTCATGGCACCGCGGAAGGCTTCGATCAGATCGCGCGCGGGGCGGCGGTGACCGCGATGGATGGTAAGGACCGGCTCGTTCTCGACCATCAGGGCTTCGCCGCAGGCGCACTCTCGGCCCGGGCTTCCTGCCGCGGCTTGGCGGGCTGCTGCTGCGGAGCCTGCGATTTTTTGTCAAGCGGGTCCTGCATCCAGGGCGGAATGCCGTCTTCATCCTCACCCGGGAAGCGTTGGCGATACAGCGTCTTGAGGAAGAAATCTTTGCTCGGCAGGTCCACCACCAACCGCTCCATGATGCCGATTGCGGCCTGGCTTGTGCCGGGCGGCACAAGTTGGGGCACGCGCGTGTCCGTGCCCGTGATCACCGCCAGTTTGGTGGCCTCGAACGCGGCCTTGCGGTCTTCTTCCGCCAGCAGCTTGGGCACTTCCATCGGCTGGCCGGGCTCGACCACATAGGCCGTGGCCAGCTTGATGCGATAGACGCTGGAAATGCCGTCATACTTTTTGGTTTTGGGATTGTACATGCCGTCAGCGTTGCGCCTTAGGGCATAATACAGCGCGACATGGTCTTCATGCTCGCGGATGCCCTGCTGGCCGCCATCCTGGGCGAAGGTGTTCTCGGCATAAAGGTCGCGCCAGTTGCGATAGCCGCCGATCAGGCCTGTGGCGGACTGGCCGTCGGCCGCAATGTTGAGGCGAATGCGGCCCTGGGTGAAGTTCGTATCCCCGGTCTGGTCATAGAACCAGGCGATGCGGGGCGTATGCAGCTCGGCGACCTGTTCGGTTTCGACCACGCCATTGCGTATCTTGGCTTTCAGTCTGGTGTACTGCTCGCTCTTGAGGATGCGGTAGGAATAATCGGTCCCCACTTCGGCCTTGGCATTCTGGGTGATCTTGTCCGGCGAATAGCCGATCTCGACAACGGCGTTGTCGTCATTCATCGGGTCCGCATTGCCCGAAATGCGAACCACCATCGTGTACAAGCCGCCCTGCATCTTGTCGTTGGCGCGCAGGTGCAGGGTGGCATTGCCGTTGCCGCGCCAGGGCGCATCGCAACCCCAGGCCCGGTACAGATTGTTATCGATGCCCTGCTCGCCGTCGGGGCTGATGAAGTCGCTGGCCTTGACCTTGCCGTCCAGATTGAAGCCGTCGCCAATCCGGCCCGTCACTTCGGGCTGGCCGGGATCCTCGGCGGCAAAGGGATTGACGTAGGTTTCGATCTCTTTCTTGTAGCCGCGATGCGATAGCGCGCGGTCCCAGATAAAGAAGCGCGTCAGGTTGGGCGCGCGAACTTTTTCCAGGCCCGGCGGTGCGGCGATCCAGTCGATCTCCTGCTGCGTGCGCCATGCCTGGCTGGCGACGGCGTGCTTGGTGCGGACATCATCGGCAAAATGGGTGCTGCTGCCATGACGGCAGTCCACGCCCGGCTCGATCTCGCCGGTGCGAGTGAACCCGGCCTTTCCGCCGTAGCGGAAGGCATACTCATAGGAGCCGACGACAAAACCCCGGACCCAGGGCGCCGCGGCGGCAGGCTGCACGGCGCCGCCTGCCATCGCCAAACTCATGGCTGAAACCAGAAACCGCTTTTTCAGGATCATGACTTTCCCCCGCACCGCGATGCTGGGCACATCCTAATGTCGTGTGCGGTGCAGCAGCAAGCAGGGGTTGGGCTAGCGCGTCTTTCCCCGCGCCGCCACCCGCCACATATCCACCAGTTCGCCACCGCGGCTGACCGCCACCTCATCATGCAGATTGCTGACCACGCAAACATGGTTGGGCAGGATTTGCAGGCGCTCGCCCACCGCCGGCCGGGTGGCGCAGCGCGACAGGTCGACCACGCCATGTTCCTCGTTCAGCCGCTCGATCACGGCATCTTCATAGCCCAGGATCAGCCCGTATCCCGTACCAAAGGACGGATCGATGCCGTCACTCGACAGGCTCTTGGAGCCGGCATCAATCACGGCCCGGCTTTCCGTCGGACGGCTGATCACGGTGGCGTGCAGATGGAAGGCGCATTCGTCCAGGGCGGCGGCGCCGGCACCGACCGTGGCGCGGTCGTGATAGATATAGGTGCCGACGCGCACTTCCGTGAGGCCGGTTATCTCATGCGCCGCCCATGCATTGGGCGTGCCGCCGCCCGACACGACCCCTATCGCGATGCCGGCTTCGGCAAAGGCGCGCCGGGCTTCGGCCACGAAGGTGATCGTCGCCGCCGTGCTGGGATAGGTCATCAAGCCGTCGAAGCGCAGGCCAGGAATGTCCCGCACGCGGCGCGCCAGTTCCAGCGCCTGCGCCACCGAGGTGACGCCGGTGCGCTTGTTGCCGCTGTCGAATTCCACCAGCACGCCGATGGCATGGTTGGAGGCGCGCGCCGCCTCGGCAATGGTTTCCAGAGCGATGCTGTTGTCGATGCCGACACTGACCCGGGCGCGGCGCGACAGTTCGGCCAGGCGCAGCGCCTTGGCCGCGCCGATCAACGGATAGGAAATGAAAATGTCGTCCAGCCCGGCATCGGCCATCACCTCGGCCTCGCCCAGCTTCTGGCAGGTGATGCCATGGGCGCCTAGTTCCAGCTGGCGGTGCGCAAGTGCGGGAATCTTGTGGGTCTTGATGTGGGGGCGCAGGCGCAAGCCATGCTGATCACAATAGGCCTGCATCTTCGACAGATTATGCTCGACCCGGTCCAGGTCGATCACTGGAACAGGCGTCTCCAAATCCGCAATGCGCATCACGCCCTCCTCAGTCCGGCAGGACCGCCACACAGTCTATCTCAACCTGGATGCCGAAAAGCTGGCAACCGATGGTGGTGCGGGCGGGCGGCTCGCTCGGGAAGAATTCCTTGTAGATGGTGTTGTACTCGGGAAAGCGGGTGAGGTCGCTGAGATAGGTGTTCACTTTCACCACATCCTTCATGTCGGCGCCTGCGCCCTTGAGGATGGTCTGCACATTGCGCAGGGTCTGGCGCACCTGTTCGGCGAAGGAATCCGGCACCACATTGGTCCTGGGGTCCTGCGGCCCCTGCCCCGAGACATAGACAAAGCCATTGGCGATGACGGCATGTGAATAATGGCCGCCCGGCTTGGCGGCGGCGTCTACAATAAGTGCCTTGCGCATAATTTTTCCCCTGTTTTCGTCCCTGATCAATAACCTGTATCAGCGCTTTGGCCATGAAAAAAGCCCCGTGAGATTGCTCTCCCGGGGCTTTTCTATGCCAATAGCGGCTTAGCGATAGGGATTGTTGGGGCGGCGGTCCCGGTTGTTCGGCACACCATCATTGTCCCGGTCGCGATCAAAGCGGTTGGGAATGCCGTCCCGGTCGCTGTCGCGGCGCATGGAACGGTAGCTGTTGCGATAATTCACGCTATACCAGTTTTTCTCGTGTTCATTACGCCACGCGTGCCACGTGTTATTACGATCGTAATAGCCGTCCGCGTATCCGATAGCGCCAACCCACGGATTGTTTGGGCGACTGTCCCGATAGTTCGGCACCCGATCGCCATCGCGATCACGGTCATAACGGTTGGAAATGCCGTCGCGATCCTGGTCGCGGCGCATGCTGCGATAGGCGCTGCGATAATTGGTGAGATACCAGCGATGCTCGCGCGCATTGCGCCAGCTGTGCCAGCGATGACGATGGTCGTAATAGCCGTCCGAATAGCCGATGGCGACGTCGCCGACCCGGAAGGAAAAGCCCGACTGGGCGGCGGCAGGCACCGCTCCAACCAGCCCCGCGGCGCAGATCGCACCGGCAGCCAGCAACATCTTCATGGAATTCTTCATTATGTCCTTCTCCCAAAGGAAAACGCCGGACTTTCCTGGAAAGTTCCCGGCAAATGCCCCTTCTCCGAAGAGGAAACTATTGAAAGCGCGAACTGTTCCGAGGGTGTCGCAATTGGCAAAAACTTACAGGCAAAGGCTGCCCCTAGAGGCTCCTGCCGATCAGCGCTCCCACGCCAGCAGTCACGGCCATTGCAAATGCCCCCCAGAAAGTCACCCGCACGCTGGCGACCAGCACATTCGCACCGCCCGTCTTCGCCCCGATGGAGCCCAGCACCGCCAGATAGATCAGGGACGAGATGGCGATCGCAGGCACAAGATACTGCGCCGGACTGATCAGCACCGCCAATAACGGGGCAGCGGCCCCTACGGAAAATGTCGCGGCGGACGTCAAAGCCGCCTGCAAGGGCCGGGCCCTGGTCATATGCGAAATTCCCAGCTCATCGCGCGCGTGGGCGGCCAATGCGTCTTTCTCCATCAATTCCCGCGCTACCTGGCGCGACAAGGCGGGACTGAGCCCGCGCTTTGCATAAATTCCGGCCAGCTCATTTTCTTCCGCAACGGGGTCGGTCCGCAGTTCTTCACGTTCGCGATCCAGGTCGGCACTTTCGGTATCGGATTGCGAGCTGACGGACACATATTCACCGGCCGCCATCGACATGGCGCCTGCCGCCAGCCCGGCGGTTCCGGCCAGCAGGATGTCACCTTTCGCTGCTGACGCCATCGCAACGCCGATCACAAGACTGGCCGTGGAAACGATCCCGTCATTGGCTCCCAGCACGGCTGCCCGCAACCAGCCGATGCGCTCAACCAGATGATGTTCCCGATGCCGCTGCAAACTGCGCATTCTTGTATCCCTGATAAGAGGTCTGCTGCCCGGCGGCTATTTGCCCGGTGCCCTGGAGGCAAGGAACATCCGCGCCGCAACGTCGTAGCCCGGCGCCTGTGTCAAAGCCATATGGGCTTCCTCCTGTCTTCTATATCCTGTGGGACTGGTACGATGCCGGTCTGCAGGAAGGCTGGCGATAGCGCCTGCCGCGAAATCAGTCGTCATCCAGCAGAATGCGCGCCGCTGCTCCGTCCAGATCCTCATACTGCCTGCTTCGCAGCGCCCAGAGCAGCAATGACAAGGCTCCCAGGCCGACCAGCAGAGCCGAGGCGATGATCAGCGCCATGCCATTCATGAGGATCTCGGGGCTGCCAGGCGCAGCGCATTGGCGATGACCAGGAGCGAGGATCCCGCCATGGTCGCCGCCGCAATCAGCGGCGTCACATAGCCCATGGCGGCCATGGGAATGGCCGTGAGATTGTAAACAGCCGCCAGGGCGAAATTCATCAGCACCAAGCGCCGGGCCCTGCGCGCGACGTCGAATGCCTCGGCAATGGGGCTCAGTTCATTGCCCCGCAGGACCATGTCGGAGGCGCGCTGGCTGATATCGGTCGCGGTGCCCGGCGCAATGGAAACATGGGCCAGCGCCATCGCCGCCGCGTCGTTGATGCCATCGCCCACCATGAGGACATGGCGGCCCTGTTCGCGCAGACTCTGAAGCCGCGCCGCTTTCTGCTGGGGCGTAACACCGGCGAACCAGCTGGCAATTCCCACCTCTTCAGCCACCGCACGGACATTGGCGGCATTGTCGCCCGAGAGCATTTCGACTTTCAGGCCATAACGGGAAAGTGACTGGACCAGGGCGCTGCTGTCGGGACGGATCGCGTCCTGGAGACGGAATCCGATGGGGGGGTGCGCGCCGCGGCGGTACCAGAGCTGATAGTCGCGCTCCAGCGCGCCACACCAGGCGGCGCTGCCCAATCGCTCGATATCGTCACCGGACCCTGTTTCCAGGCCGGCGCCTGCAACCTCGCGCACGTCGGGCGCAGCCGGCCCGTCACCGGCAGCCAAGGCGATGGCGCGGGCAAGGGGATGGCGGCTGGCGCGGGCGATGCGCGCAGCCCGTTCCAGAATGCCGGACGGAAGGGATTGCGCGTTATGCAAGACCGGCATGCCCGCGGTCAGAGTCCCGGTCTTGTCGAAGATGACCGTGTCGATTTCCGCCAGCCGCTCCAGGGCGTCGCCGGATTTCACGAAAACGCCACGCTTGAAAAGTCGTTCGGTGGCGACGATCTGGACAGCCGGCACGGCCAAGCCCAGGGCGCAGGGGCAGGTGATGATGAGCACCGCGATGGCGTTGGTTACCGCCTGGGCCAGCGTCGCGCCCGCGATCAGCCATGCCAGCAGGGCAAGCAGGGACAGGGAGAATACCAGCGGAACATACAGCGCCGCTGCACGATCGGCGAGGCGCACGTAGGCGCTTCGCGTCTGCTGGCCGGCTTCCAGCAACCGGGCGAGGTCCGCCACCAGGGAGTTTTCCACTGCGGCGGTCGCCCGCAACATCATGGCCCTGCCGGTCACGATGGTCCCTGCCTGTATCGGCGCACCAGCGCCAACGGCTTGCGGCATGATCTCACCGGTCACCAGGGACAGGTCGAGTTCGGTCGCATGGTCTTCCACCACGCCATTGACCGGGATGCGGTCGCCGGTTGCGATGAGCAGCAGATCGCCGGGCGCAACCTCCCGCGCAGTAACCGTTTCAATATCGCCCGAGGGGGCCCGGCGGCGCACCAGCACCGATTGCAGGGTCAGAAGATGACGGGCGGCGCCGCGGGCACGGTCGCGAAGGCGAAAATCAAGGTAGCGCCCGATCAACAGCAGGAAAACCAGCATGACAGCGGCGTCGAAATAGGTGTGCGGACCATGGCTGCCGGCCTGGTAGATGCTGAGGCCCAGCGCCAGCAGGACCGCCAGGCTGATGGGGATGTCCATGTTGGTGCTTCGGGCGGCCACGCCGCGCCATGCCGACCGGAAGAATGGCTGTCCGGCATACAGGGACGCCGGCACCGCCACCGCGCCCGCAAGCCAGAAAAAAAGCTGCCTGGTGGCATCGGATATGTCGGTGCCGTACCAGATGCCGTCGGTCAGGCCCATGACGAAGACCGTGGCGAAGCCGGATACCGCGAGGCAGCGCAGAAGAAACTGCCCTTCGGCCTCATCCGCGTTCAGGGATTCAGCGGCCTCGAACGGCTGGGCCTCATAGCCGATATCCCGCACCCGCTGCAGAATCTTCTCCGGGGCCACGCCCCGGCTGACCACCGACAGCTTTCCGGTTGAAAGATTGAGGCGTGCGGCTTCCACGCCGGGTATCGCGCCGACGCCTTTTTCGATCTTGGCGATGCAATTGGCGCAGCGCGCGCCCTTGACCGAAACCTCAAAGCCGCAAGACCCGTCCGCCGCCCGGCGCATATAGCGGGACAGATCAATATTGGGTTGGTGCAAGGACAGATTCAGGGCACCCATAGCCGCCTGCTTGCGTGAAACGGCGGTTTTGCCTTGCTGAACACAAGGACGTCCCAGTTTCCCGGCCGAACCCCGGTGATCACCGCCTCGTGGCGACCGGGCGCAATCTCCTGGAACTGCAGCGGACGATCGAGATTTTCATCAGCAGGGTGCCGCAGCAGGCCGGCGAGCAGAACGCCGGGCTGCGGCTTCTTGTCCGGCCCGACCAGCAGGACCGTGGTGCGGACCACGCCGGAGCGCAAGCGGCTTGCGGAGATGGAGGCCTGCCAGCCGCGATGGACCTGTTCGGCCCGCTGCGCCAGGGTTTGGTTGTATTGTATGCCCTGCAGGTAGGGATGCTGCTCGTCTTCGCCGCGAAAGGTGCGCACCGCCATCGTGACGAACACGATGTTGGTCAGCAGTATCAGGCCGAAAAACCCAGCCAGCCATATCAGTACATCGCCGCCCGTCAGTTTGCCGTTCATCTGTTTTCCCCGGAAACAAAGACCGCCGCGGCTTTGCGGCGCTCTGCGGCGGCAACATCTTCCAGGATGAAATCCAGCTTGCGGCTGGCGGCGAGATCCTCCCTGGCCACCGTCACCAGGATGCGCACGGTGCGGACCTTGTCGGCATCCACTGCCAGGATCGCCGAAGACCCCATCAGTCCATTGCCGATCACCTCAACTTCACGCGCCCTGATGCCTGAGACCGTCAGGCGCAGATTGCGGGCGCGGTCGGAGCGGTTCATGAGCTTGACCGTATAGGCATTGCGCACCCCGCCATCGGCCAGCATCACATGGTCCGGATTGCGGTCGCGCATCACGTCCAGATCGAGTGAGTGCCGCGAACTCAGCGTAAGAAGCATGATTGCCGACACCAGCACCAGCACACCGGCGTAAAGCGCCGTGCGGGGACGCAGGAACCGGAAGCGCGCCTTTTCGCCTTTCATGCGCCGCAGGATGTTGGCCTCGGTATCATAGGCAATCAGCCCGCGCGGCAGATCGATCCGGTCCATCACATCGTCGCACGCGTCTGCGCAGAGTCCGCAATTGATGCATTCCAGCTGCGAGCCATCGCGGATATCGATGCCCATGGGACAGGCGGCGACACACTGGTTGCAGTCTATGCAGGCGCCGCGTCCCTCCCACGGCTGCCCCTTCTTGTGCGCGCCCCGCGGGTCACCGCGATCGCGCCGGTATGTCACCGACAGCGCCTCATTGTCGGTCATCGCCGCCTGGATGCGGGGCCAGGGGCACATATAGGTGCAGACCTGCTCGCGCATCAGTCCACCCAGCGAATAGGTCGTGAATGTCAGCCCGGCAATGGCGGCATAGCTGGAAAAGGAAGCAGAGCCTGTTACGAGATCCCGAAACAGGGTCGGGGCATCACTGAAGTAGAAGACCCATGCCCCTCCCGTCGCCACGGCAAAAGCCAGCCAGACCACGTGCTTGCTGACCCGCTTGGCCAATTTGCCTGCTGTCCAGGGCGCCGCCGCCAGACGGATGCGGGCATTGCGATCACCTTCAATCTTGGTTTCGACCCAGATGAAAAGGTCGGTCCATACGGTCTGGGGACAGGAAAAGCCGCACCACAGGCGTCCGAACAATGAGTTGATCAGGAACAGCGAGACAGCTGCCATGATCAGCAGCCCGGTAATATAATAGACTTCCTGGGGCCAGATCTCGATGAAGAAGAAATAGAGCCGCTGACGGGCCAGGTCCACCAGGACGGCCTGGTCAGGCGCCGTGGCGCCACGATCCCAGCGCAGCCATGGCGTCACGTAATAGATGGTCAGGGTGAAGGCCATCATCGCCCATTTGTATGAGCGAAAGCGTCCTTCCACTTCCTTGGGATAGATCGGAACGCGCGACTTGTAGAGCTTGCGGTTCGCGGCGCTGTTGGAAGCCTGTGCGTCCGAACGCGCCACGCCATCGGCTGCCATGCCGTTGCGCGGGTCTTCAGGCATGGCGGTGTGCACGGTCATCCCTGGCGCTATTCTCCGCCGCCGAGATTGTGGACATAGACGGCCAGCGCCTTGATCTCTTGCGCAGACAGCCGTCCGTTCCAGGTCGGCATGACACCGCCATGGCCATTCCATATCTGGTCCCGGATATCTTCGCGCGTTTTGCCGTAAAGCGCTTCATTGTCCGTCAGATTGGGTGCGCCAAGGCTGCGATTGCCCTTGCCGTCCGCGCCGTGGCAGGCGGCGCAATTTTCGGTGAACAGCGAACCGGCGCGGCGAACCGCCCGCGCATCGGCGCCGCGGCCTGAAAGCTTGAGGGCATATTCGGACAGATCATCAACCTGTTCGGGTTTGAGAATGCCATCCCGGCCAAAGGCCGGCATCTGGGACTGCCGCGTGCCGGGATGGGCCGAACGCACGCCAACCGTGATTGTGTGCTGGATGTCGGCGAGCTTGCCGCCCCACAGCCAGACATCGTCGTTGAGGTTGGGATAGCCGCGCGCACCCTGCCCGCCCGCGCCATGACACGGAACGCAATTGTCGCCGAACGCGGCCCGTCCGGCCGCCATCGCGAACTGCAGCATGTCGGGATTGCGCTGAATCTCTGTCAGCGACGAATTGGCAAGTTCCTGTTCCTGACCCGCGCGCGCTGACTTGAGCGCCGCGACATCAGACATGACCTCGTCACGCTGGGAATGGTTCAACAATCCCGGCGTATAGCCCGACAAGGTGGGCCAGGCCGGATAGACGATCCAGTAACTGATCGCCCAGACAATGCTGGCATAGAGAATGCCGAGCCACCAGCGTGGCAGCGGCGTGTTGAGCTCCTTGATCCCGTCCCACTCATGGCCCGTGGTTTCGGTGCCCGATACATCATCGACTTCTTTCTTTGACATCAGGCGTCCTCATCGCGCAGCGGGATAAGGGCGGCCTGATGGAAGCGATCGCGGTTCTTCGGCCAATAGGCGTATGCAAAGGCCGCCAGAAACATCAATGAAAAATAGACAACGCTCCAACTCTGCGCGAAAGCCAGCACGTCTTCGTAAGCCCAGCGTTCCATTTTC
The DNA here is from genome assembly GCA_947482125.1 of Alphaproteobacteria bacterium. Lineage (GTDB taxonomy): Bacteria > Pseudomonadota > Alphaproteobacteria > Micropepsales > Micropepsaceae > Rhizomicrobium. The sequence continues at coordinate 17,000 of CANKIV010000005.1, read as the reverse complement.
TATCTCCGGTGTTCTGGGGCATTGGCGCGATAGGTCTTGAAATCGACCAGGGTGCCCAGCATCTGCATATAGGCGATCAGCGCATCACCCTCGGTGATCCGTCCCGGTTCGCCATCGAAATCCCGCACCTCCGCCTTGCCGTAGCGTTTGCGGAAGTCGTCCTGAGTTTCACTGTTGGGATCGGCCTGGGCTTCCAGATCTTCCTTCGCGGCGGCGATTTGCGCGTCGCTGTAAGGAACGCCCACCATCCGGTTGGCCGTCAGCATCTGGCGGACATCGCGATAGTCCAGCGTTTTGGTAAACAGAAACCTGTAAGGCGGCATGATCGATTCCGGCACGACCGACCTGGGATCGATCAGATGGGCCCGATGCCATTCGTCCGAATATTTGCCGCCGACCCGCGCCAGGTCGGGACCGGTACGCTCGGACCCCCACTGGAACGGATGATCGTACATGCTTTCAGCCGCGAGGCTGTAGTGACCATACCGCTCAACCTCGTCGCGCAGGGTGCGGACCTGCTGGCTGTGGCACACATAGCAGCCTTCGCGGACATAGATGTTGCGGCCCTTGAGTTCCAGCGGCGTGTAGGGACGCATGCCATCGATTTTCTCGACCGTGCCATTGACCCAGAACAGCGGCGCTATCTCCACCGCCCCACCGACGGCGATCACTAGGATAATGCCGATGAGCATGAATATGGAGTTCTTCTCCAGCCAACCGTGGTTCATCACGCAGCCTCCGCAGTCAGGGCCGGTGTGACAGATGCAGCCGGTGCGACGGGCACACCGTTCCTCACCGTCTTCCAGAGGTTGAACACCATGATCAGCGCACCGCCGAGATACATCAGGCCTCCGACGGCGCGGATGATGTAGTAGGGATGCATCGCTTCCACGACTTCGACGAAGGCATATTCGAGGAAGCCGAAGTCGTTATAGGCGCGCCACATCAGGCCCTGCATGATTCCGGCGACCCACATCGAGGTGATGTAGAGGACGATTCCCAGGGTGGAGATCCAGAAATGCCATTCCACCAGCGCGTTGGAATAGAGCCGTTTCTTCCACAGCCAGGGGACCAGGCAATAGATCGCGCCGAAGCTGACATAGCCGACCCAGCCCAGGGCGCCGGAATGGACGTGACCGACGGTCCAGTTGGTGTAGTGCGACAGGGCGTTTACCGCCTTGACCGACATGACCGGGCCTTCAAACGTCGACATTCCGTAGAAGGCAACCGATACCACCAGCATGCGCAGGACCGGATCGGTCCGCAGCTTGTCCCAGGCGCCCGAGAGCGTCATCAAGCCGTTGATCATGCCGCCCCAGCTGGGCATCCACAGGATGATCGAAAAGGTCATCCCCAGCGTCTGCGCCCACTCCGGCAGCGCGGTGTAGAGCAGGTGATGTGGCCCCGCCCAGATGTAGATGAAAATCAGGCTCCAGAAATGGATGATGGAAAGGCGATAGGAATAGACCGGCCGCTCCGCCCGCTTGGGAATGAAGTAATACATGATCCCGAGAAAACCGGCGGTGAGGAAGAAGCCCACGGCATTGTGGCCATACCACCACTGGGTGAGAGCGTCCTGGACGCCGGAGAAAAGCGAATAGCTCTGGGTCTGCAACAGCGAGACCGGCATCGACAGGTTGTTGACGATATGCAGAACCGCGATGGTGGCGATGAAGGCCAGGTAGAACCAGTTCGCCACATAGATGTGCGGTTCCTTGCGCTTGATGAGCGTGCCCAGGAACGTCACCAGGTAGCAGACCCAGACGATGGTCAGCCAGATGTCGGCATACCATTCCGGTTCGGCATATTCGCGCCCCTCGCTGATGCCCAGCAGGTAGCCGGTGCCCGCCAGGACGATGAAGGTGTTGTAGCCCCAGAACACGAACCAGGACAGCGAGCCGCCGAACAGATGGGCGCGGCAGGTGCGCTGCACGACATAGAAGGATGTCGCGATCAAGACATTGCCGCCAAAGGCGAAAATGACGGCTGAGGTGTGCAAGGGCCGCAGACGGCCGAAATTGGTCCAGGCCTCGCTGGGCAGGTAGAAAAGGCTGGGAAAGGAAAGCTGCAGCGCGATGATGACACCGACCAGCATGCCGGCGATGCCCCAGAACATGGCGGCGATGACGCCGGCCTTGACGACGCCGTCCGCATAGGTCCGCGTCTCGTCCGCCGGTGTGCGGCCGGCATACATCCACATGTACCAGATGCCGGTGAAGGCCATGCAAGCCGCGAAGATCCAGCCCTGTGCCACCATGGGGGCATCGGGCGAGCGGGCGGCTTCCGTCAGTGCGGCGGCGAAGCCGAGAAACAGAACCACCGGGATGAAGAAATGGTCGAAGCGCCAAGGCGCCTGCTGAACGTCAGCCTGCATGAGAAGCTGTCTGCGATGCCGATTTTTCCGAGAGCGATTTTGCCGGATGCGGACTGCGCGCTTCGCGCGGCAGTTCCCGAATGCTGTGACACCATGCCGTCCATCCGCGCACGGTCTCTGGCATCTGCTTTTTGGTCATGGAGAAGCGCCCCTTTTGCTTACTATTCTTCAATGGCTGAAACCCTGAAAATGCACCTTGATATCGATCAAAAACGCGGCCAGGCACGTGAGGAAGGCATGATGATGTTGCAGATCGGGCGGAAGGTTTCCGGTGAGGCCGCCATCAGCAGATAGCCGGCAACGCAAGCCGCGCTCACACCGGCAACCACAAAGCCCGCAGATATCAGCGTGTCTCGCTGATATCCGGCTTCACCCGCTACCGCCTGGCGGCGCGCCACGATCCAGGCGCCCACTGGCGATAGGGTGGCCAGACCGATCAGACAGCACAGCATAGGCTCAGAACCGCCAGCCGACGCCTGCGCCGATCAGCCAGGGGTTGAGCCGCGCCGATGCCTGCACGGCGCCGCCGGAAGCGCGAATGCGCGTCCCCATGAAAACCTTCTTGACGTCCAGGTTCAGGAAATAGGGCTTGTCGGCGATCGGAATGTCGGCGCCGGCCTGCAAGGCCCAGCCGAAGCTGTTCTTGAACCCGATATTGGGCAGCGTGCTTTTGGGATTGTAGAAGAACGTATAGTTCACACCGGCACCGACATAGGGCCTGACCGGACCGGTCGGATTGAAGTGATACTGGACGGTGACCGTGGGAGGCAGCAGCCAGACGTTGGAGATGGTGCCTGCAACGGCATTGCGAACCGTGTGCTTGGTAATGGCCGCGATCGCCTCCACCGCGATGTTGTCGGTGATGAAATAGGTCAGATCGGCTTCCGGGACGAAGGAATCGCTGGCACTGGTCTGGCCGCCAATGTTGGCGCCGGAAATATTGATGTTGGCCGACGCAACCGGCAGCACGCCCACGCCGCGCAGGCGGAGCTGGAAATGGCCGGCGGGCGATTGCAATTCATCCGCAACAGCAGCGCCGCCCGTCAAAACCAGCAGCGCCGCGATACCAATAAGCTTCATTTTCGATCCCTCTTGCTACGGGATCATCCTTGTCACGGCGGCGCGTCTGCGAATTTGATCTGACTCAATGATGCGGAATCGCGGCCAATTTGCCGCAGATCGAACCATCGGGCGGTCCGCCCGCACGAAACCCTCGCCGGACAGAACGATCACGAGGAGGTACTACGCATTCGCAACTATAATAATTTCGGCTTTCGCCAGACGCTTCAGAACATTGCGATGCCGGACAATTGGCCACCAGTCATACAGGAAAATCTCTATCGGCCGCCAGTTCGCCACCCATCCGAGAATGACCAACCCTTCATTGAACAGCGCCCCGAATTCGCCCGACCATGGAGCACGGGCAACAATTCCCCCACCGAGCATGCAAACCGCCAGCACCACCAACCCGATGCCGAGCGAATACCGCCCAACGCGAAACAATTCCTTCAATTCCTTTGACAGGACATCTGCGCGATAGCTGAAATACCGCTCCACGGCCGGGGCGAGCATCCTGGCGTGATCTCCCGATGCCTCGCATGCCGGCATGTGCACCAATATGCGAATGGGTCTTTTGCGCGGCAGTTCCCGCGCCCAGCCGACAATGTAGTCTTCGGCCCGCCGGTCGAGGTCTTTCTCCCGAAACGGCATAGGATCAAATGAGTCGAACAGCTGCCCGATTTTTTGCACTTGAAGTTCGATAACCGACGGCTGTTGCTCCACCATGCTTCGACTCCAGGGCATTTGAGATAGACGCAGCCCCTCGTCCTTCAGAAGTGCTCGTCGCGAAAGGGGCCGTGCTGGGTAGACGCCCGCACCAGATAGGCCGTGGACCAGCCGATCATCAGGAAGCCGGTAATGCCTTCCAGGCCGGTCAACAGCCGCCAGCCCGGATCAAGGCTGATCTCGCCATAGCCGATGGTCGAGAACATGGCAGTCGAAAGAAACAGGGCATCGGAGAAATTGTCGGTGGCGTTGAGGCCGGTATAGAGCAAGGCCCAACTCCACACCTCCAGCGAGAGAATGGCCAGAATGCCCAATACGGTCGCGGTCATGACCAGGGTGCGTCCGATGTCATGATTGTGAAGGCCCAGCCGCCGCGCCACGGAAGGCGTGACGGCGGCGATCAGGATCAGTCCGCCTGTGTGAATAAGCACGGACACCACGACCAGGAACGACCCGGCGGCGAGATTCATCATCATGGAGGAGGCATTTCCCATGCCGCACACTAACCCGCGAGCCGCCTCATCGCCTTGCGCTGGCGCAAATCCCTACCAGCTGCGGACCCGGCCGACATCGACATGGACGAAGTCGGAACTGGGATAATAGCCAACGCCGCCGCCCTTCTGCGCCAGCGCCGCGGCATGAACCGCCTGCAACGACCGTCCCGCGATGCGAATATCGACCGCCATGCCCTTCATGTGGAGGCTCTTGGTCGCAACGCCGGAATGCTCGCGCTCTCCCCGCAGCATGGCGTTGGTCCCGGGGGAGCGGTAGCCGGAGATCACGCTGACCGGCTGGCTGGTTTCCAGCCGTCCCCGCAGGGTGGACAGAAGGTCCAGCAGTTCCGGGGCGATCGGGTAAACCTCTCCCGACCAAAAGTCACGCAGCACATGGTTTATGGAAGCCAGCGCATCCGGCAGGTAACGGCCCTCGGCCCAATAGTCGACCTTCAGTTTTTCGCCGGTATGGATGTTGTCGAATAGAAGCGTGCGCGCTCCGACATTGGCGAAGCCGGGCCTGGCCGTCAGAAGGGAGAGGCCCGCCGCCGCCAGGAAATGCCGCCGTCCAATGATATGCATTCCCTGTCTCCTTAATCCCGGGATAAATCAGCCGCGCAGGCAGGCGGGTGAGTTGCCGGCAACCCTGAGAGGCTTCGCATGCAGCGCCGCGATCAACCGCTGATCGCGGCCATAAACATCCTGATGGACGTTCAGATTATTGTCCAAGCCGGGCGTGACCGTCCAGTACACAAAATAGACCGGAAGCCGTTTCTGCAAAGGCACATAGTGGGTCTGCCCCGTTCCGATCAGGGCGGTGATCTCGTCCAGCGTGTCCGGACCGGCCGAAAGCGCATAGGATGCAAGCGGCAATATCTGTTCGACCCTGACGCAACCATGGCTGAGATGTCGGTCCTCCTTGGCGAAAGCGACCCTGGCGGACGTATCGTGCAGATAGACGTCAAAGCGATTGGGCAGCTCGACCTTGATCTGGCCGAGCGGATTGCGCGGTCCGGGCCGCTGGCGAATACGATAAGGAAATGTTCTCGCCCTCACTGCGCGCCAGTTAACCGTCAAGCCATAGGGATCACCGGCAGGGCCATCCAGCAACACCATGTCATGCTTCTGAAGGTAGGTGCGGCTGGCTTTCAGTTTGGGCAGGATTTCCTTGGCCGCAATGGAATGGGGCACTGTCCAGGCTGGATTCACGGTAATCCCGGCGCCTTCCGCCCGCAGAATGGGTGAAGGATTTTCGCGGCTACCAACCACGACCCGCGACGTCAGCACCAGCTTGCCACCGAGCCACATCTGCAAGGCAGCCGCGGCGGTATTGACCATGATGCGGTCGGGCTCGAGGTGGGGGGGAATCCACCGCCAGCGTTCCATGTTGGCAATCAGCGTATCGCTCGGCGCCTTTGCCAGCGCGGCTTTCAAAATGGCATATTCGGGATGCTTCGGCGCGACGGTTGTCAGCATGCGCGCAAGCTCCCCTTGCAACAACGCTTCTTGCAGAAGCAGTGGCGCATCGATGGAGCGTGCCGGCAGCCCGACATCCCGGTCCAGATCGCGCAGTTCAGCGCGGCCCACGGCAAGATCGCTCATATAGCGCAACAGGGCACTGCTCAAAGCAACATCATCGGAGGCCTGGCTCCAGCTTCCCGTGTAAACGCCGTAACGGTCCGGATCGAGACCCTCCTCCGCGGCACGGGCCAGCACGGCCATCGCCAACTTCGCATTCGCCTTGGCCGCGGCTGTACCGCCCCATGCGGGCGCATTGTTGCGCAGTTCGTAAAAACGCCGCGCCGCGCCGCTATCGTCGGCCGTGATGGCGTTTTCCCGGATCTGGTCAGCGATGCCCTCCGGCTGCCCGGACGAGGCCTGGGGCAGCAAAAGCAGGACCGCAACAAAAATGGAACGCCAGGTCATGACCAAAAACTCCGACAGGAGATGCGCCCCCGGCCATGGGCTTTAAGGGGGAGTACGGACCGGGGGCGCGCAAGGCCGATAAGCAGCCCTGCGGAAACAATAGCGGTGGCGCGAATGCGCGCCTTGATCCATCGCAAAGCCGTCTGCTTTCCCCTGGCCTAGGTTGTGCGCAGGAGAAAGCCCGTGAAACACGCCGTCATATTTGCTCATCCGGGTGCGCAGAGCTTTACGGCTTCGGTAGCCGCGGCGTACGCGCAGGCCGCCGAGTCACTCGGTCACACCGTCATACTGCGTGACTTGTACCGGATAGGGTTCGATCCCTGTCTCAAGGAATCGGAAAGGGTCACGCCCGGAGGTTTTGAGCCCGGCGATGACGTTGTATCCGAACGCGAATTGATCGGAAATTGCGATGTTTTCGCCCTGGTTTATCCGCTTTGGCTGAATGCGCCGCCGGCGATGCTCAAGGGCTATCTGGACCGCGTATTCGGCTTTGGATTCGCCTATGGCGCGGACGGGCGCAGCTATGAACCGCTGCTGCGCGGGCGCCAACTGATCAGCTTTACATCCTCGGGCGCACCCGGCGCCTGGCTGCAACAGACCGGCTCCTGGAACGCGCTGCAGGCGCTGTTCGACACCTATTTCGCGACGCTGTGCGGGATGACGACTGTCGGGCATGTCCATGCCGGCGGAATGACGCCTGGAGCCAGCGAATCCTTTGTTCACGCCCGGCTGCAGGACGTCCATGCAGCAGTCCGGCAGCATTTCGGGAGCAACCCATGACATTGATGACGATACGGCTGGAACTCGGAAGGACCCGCGGCTTTGCCCAGGGGGATTCATCCCATGGCTACGAATTCATCGCCCCCCTGACTGCGGATGGCCATCTGGATGCGGAGGAATGGCGCCGGGAGAAGAGCCACTGCGCCGTGCGCAGCTTCAGGCCGGGCCAGAGCGACCGCAGAGGCATGCTGCGCCATGTGGGCCAGGGCTGGCGCTTCGACTATCTGCCTGGCCGCAGCGACGACGACCAGCCATTTTTCAAGCTCGATCGCCACGTCATAGCGCCGGGCCTGTATGTCACGGTCACGGAAGAGGATGGCGACCAGCGTCCATTCAAAATCGTCTCGGTAACACCCCTGAGGGCATCGGCATGACAAACGAGCATTCCCGCCTGGTCGTCTGGATCGATCACAAAGTGGCGCATTTGTATGCGTTCACCGCGACGGGGGCACGCGAGATCGCCGTCATTCGCGCACCGGATCAGGGCGCCGGCCATATCATCACAAGGCTGGGAGCCCCGGCAGCGGACACGTGGCGCTGTCGCACGAATTTCTCGACGAGATCGCCCGTGGATTGGAGCACGTGCAGCAACTTCTGATCATCGGATCGGCGGAAGCCAAGAACGGGCTCAAGGCATACCTGGAACGGCAATGGCCCGGTGTCGCGGAAAAAATCATCGGGGTTGAACCGATGCGCAAGAGCAGCAAAGGGCAGATTTCCGCGTTCGCGCGTCCCCATTTCCTCCGGGCAGACCAAATGCGCCGGAAATGACAAATGAAACATCTGCTGATCATCAACGGCAATCCCGACCCATCCCCCGAACGGCTCAGCAGTGCGCTGGCCAAAGCCTATCGTGAGGCTGCCGAAGGCCGAGGCTGCGTCGTTCGACAGATCAACGTCGGCGCCTGGCCGGTTCCGCCCCTGACCCAGGCCGCTGAATTCCTCTCCGAGCCCACGGACAAGCACATCATCGAGGCACAGGGCGCCTTTCTGGCGGCCAACCATATCGTGTTCATCTTCCCGCTATGGCTGGGTGGCCCTCCGTCCGCACTCAAGGCGTTCATGGAACGGGTCGGCTGCGGCGGCTTCCTGCTGGAACAGGGCGGTCGTGGTTTCCCCAAGGGCCGTCTCAGCGGCCGGTCAGCACGGGTGATTGTCACCATGGGGATGCCGCCGGCAATCTATCGGCTCTTTTATCGCGCCCAAGGCGTGAAGGCCTTCAACCGCAGCATCCTGGGCCTGGCCGGCATCGGACCGGTCGCAACGACCTATTTCGGCGGCGCCGAGATTACCGCGCCCGGCAGCGACAGAACCATCAAAGCCGTGAGGAAACTGGGAGAAAAACTGGCATGACAAACGTGCTGAAACTGGTCAACGAGATCGTGGTGCCGCAGGAGCTGTGGGCCTGCAGCATTTTACCGCAAGGCATTCTGGAGAAATGGATATTCCCGGATGGAAGCCGGGTCGAGGCCGGAGACCCGCTCGCAACCATCCGCATCGAGGATTCCCTTCACGAACTGATGGCACCCGCCAGGGGGCGGTTATCCATTGCGGTGAAAGCCAATGGCATTGTCGATCCGGGAACGGTGCTGGGCACCATCAAACGCAACATGCCCGCAGGATGAACAGCCTTTGGCGCAGGCTAATGCGACAGCAGCACACAGAATGAAGGGTTCAGCAGCACATCCTCGGTCACACCCCCGAATGCCCATTCCCTGAGCCGGTTATGGCCGTAGGCCCCGGCAACCAGCAGATCACAATGGCTGTCCAGCAGAAAGGCGTGCAGAAAGCCTGCTTCGGCGCCGGCGGTGGTGAGGGTTCGGCCGCTCGCATCGACGCCATGGCGTTTTAGCGCATTTGCCACGTCATCGACGCGGGCTTGGGCTGCGGCACGTTGATGCTCGGGCGCGATTTCCACAATCGTCGCCAGGCCGGCCGCTTTCAGAAGCGGGACGGCATCGGCAACCGCACGGCGCGCTTCGCGGCTGTCTTTCCAGCCCACAAAGACATGACGCAAAGGCAGGCTCGTGACCCCGTCCGGCACCACCAGAAGGGGACGGCCGGCACGCATGGCCAGGTCGCCCAGGCGCACCCTGCGGCTCTCATCGAAAAGGTCGGGGCCGATATCCTTGGCCGTGATGATCAGGTCCGCCGATCGCGCCTCATCGGCGATATAGTCAGCCAGTGGCGCATAGGTGATGCTCGAGCGCCATTCCAGCTCACTGGCGCGTCCTGTCAGCGCGGTGCGGAACTGGGATTCCGCCGCGCTCAACTCCCGCACCATTTCCTCCCGGTCCTGCATGATGACTTCCGGAGCGGCAAAACCTTCATTGGATATGACCAGAATGGGCTGACAGGCTGCAATGCCCGTCACTTTGGCGCCAAACCGCTCCGCCAGTTCACCGGCGATTTTAAGGACGCCCTGATTGTCGCCTTTCAGTTCCAGGTGAACCATCAAGCTTTTGTAGGTCATGGCAGATCCCGTTCATGGAGCTTTCCTGTCCCACACTCGCGGATGCCGCACGTTGATCTGGCTCAACCCGGCGAGAAATCACCAACCATGAGCGTCATGCGAACAAGCTCTGGCAGGCTCGAAGCCGCCATCTTGGTCATGACGTTGGCGCGGTGGACTTCCACCGTGCGGGGGCTGAGGCCCAGATCATAGGCGATCGTCTTGTTGGGGTACCCCCTCAGGAGACCCTTCAGTACCTCGTTCTCGCGCGGCGTAAGAGACTGCAGGCGCCCACGAACCTGTTCGATCTCGGCGCTGCCCTGCCCGATCTTGCCGGAGCGTGCGAAGGCCACCTTGATCGCACCCAGCAAGACATCATCGGGGAACGGCTTTTCGATGAAGTCTACGGCGCCGGTCTTCATCGCTTCCACCGCCAGCGGCACATCTGCATGTCCCGTCATGATGATGACCGGCAATGTAACGCCGGAGGCTTTCAGGCGCCGCAGCAGTTCCAGTCCGTCTATGCCGGGCATTCGCACGTCACTTACGACACAACCCGTCAGGGAATCCCTGTCCTGGTCGAGAAAGGCGGAAGCCGACTCATACACCCGCACCGCCAGGCCGGCCGTTCCCAGCAGGAAAGCCAGCGCACGGCGGACACCTTCGTCGTCATCGATCAGATGGACCACCGCGTTACTCGACATGACTGAGCTCCTCCGGCGCAATGGTCTTCAGGATCATGTGAAAAACCGTGCCGCCGCCTGGATTGGCATCCGCCCACAATCGTCCGCCATGCGACTCGACTATGGTGCGCGAGATCGACAGGCCAACGCCCATGCCCTGCTTTTTCGTTGTCATGAAGGGTTGAAACAGCTTTTCGGCGATTTCCGGCGCGATGCCGGGGCCGGTGTCGGCGACCGAAACGTCCACGGTCTCCGCGTCCTGACGCCGGGTGGAAACCTTGAGATCCCGCCGGGAACATTCCTGCATGGCTTCCATGGCGTTGCGGATCAGGTTGAGAATGACCTGCTGGACCTGAATTCTGTCGACCAGGACAAATTCGACCGAGGAATCAAAATCAAAGGTCACATGGGCGCCCATCTCCCTGGAGCCTACCATGGCCAAAGCGCTTGCCTCTTCAACCAGCTTGCGCAAATTCTCGGCCTGGCGATCGCTCTCCCCCCTGGCGACAAATTCCCGGAGCCGCTTGATGATCTGGCCGGCCCTCAGAACCTGGTCGGCCGCGTCGCCGATGGCGGCGCGGGCGCTCGCGATATCGCCGGGTTGGCCGCGATCCAGCAGCCGCCGCGCGCCATTGAGATAGCTGGCACCGGCGGTCAGTGGCTGATTGAGTTCATGCGCCAAGGTGGAAGCCATCTCGCCCAGCGCGGTAAACCGCGACATGAAAATCAGCTCGGATTGCACCTCCTGCAGGCGCTGCTGGGTTTCCTGACGCTCGGTCAAATCGCGGACGAACCCGGTGAAGAAACGGCGGTCACCCGATCGCATCTCGCCCACCGAAAGCTCCATCGGAAAGGTCGAGCCATCCCTGCGCTGGCCCACGACCAGCCGCCCCACGCCGATAATGCGCTTTTCCCCGGTGGCCATATACCGCGCGAGATAGGAGTCATGCTGAGTGCGATAGGGATTGGGCATCAGAATGCTGACATTCTGTCCGATGACCTCATGAGCACGGTAGCCAAACAGCTTCTCGGCGGTGGCGCTGAAGGATTGCATGATGCCGCGTGTGTCGATCACGATCATGGCATCAGGCACGGTATCCAGCACGGACTGAAGATGTGCTTCCCGCTCCAGGAGCGCCGCACGCGCCGCCTTCCCGGCCGTGATATCGCGCACCACCTTTGACGCGCCGATGACGGCGCTCCTTTCATCCCAGACCGGCGACACGATGACGGACACGTCGATGACGGCGCCATCCTTGCGAAGCCGCCGCGTTTCAAAGTGATCAATCTTTTCGCCGTTTCGCACCCGCTGCAAGATATCGCGTTCTTCATTCCGCAGCTCCTGCGGCAGCAATATCTCGATCGATTGGCCGACAATCTCTTCCGACGTATAGCCAAAAATCCGTTCCGCGGCATTGTTCCAGTCGGTGACAATGCCCTCGAGTGTCTTGCCGATAATGGCATCGTCGGAGGACGCGACGATCGCAGCCAGCCTGCTGTTGGTCCACTGGGTTGAACGCCGACTTCCGATGTCCAGCAGAATTCCGTGTCCCGTACCTTGATCGTGGCGCGCCTGTCCGCGCATGCGGCGCCACAGCCCGTCCTTTGCTGTCCGGAAATCGAGGTCGTGAAGCTTTCCCGCGTAAAGGTGGTCGGCCAGAGCGCGTTCCATGGCACCGCGGTCGCTGGGATGGACCGAATCGAGAAATTCCCGCTCCGAAAGCCCGAGCCGCGCCGTCCCCAGCAGTTTGGCGGCTTCCGGAGAAAGCAGGACGCCGCGCCGTTGAATATCCCAGCGCCAGATTCCCACGCAGGCGGCGTCAACCGCCAGGGCCGTGTCGGGAGAGCTCAAAGCGGACAAGTCTGTCATGGCCCGCAGACTATCCAAGCGCGGAGGTACCCGCCAGCAGGGTTGATCGGGGTCAAGGCGTACCGCGCCGCCGGGGGATAGAAATGACGAAATTGGAGATTTAGGTCATGAAGGCACTGGTTTATCGCGGTCCCGGTTTCAAGGCCCTGGAGGAGCGTCCCAAACCGGTCCTGCAGGCGCCGGGCGATGCAATCGTCAGAATCACCACAACAACGATTTGCGGAACCGACTTGCATATTCTCAAAGGCGACGTCCCAACCTGTGCGCCTGGCCGCATTCTGGGGCATGAGGGCGTCGGGATCGTGGACAGCGTGGGCGCGGGCGTTACCGGGGTCAAGACGGGCGACCATGTCCTGATCTCCTGCATCTCCTCATGCGGGAAATGCGACTATTGCCGGCGCGGAATGTATTCTCATTGCCGCAGCGGCGGCTGGATTCTGGGCCACACCATCGACGGCACGCAGGCCGAGTTTGTCCGCATCCCCCACGCCGATACCAGTCTCTACCCCATACCCGCCGGGGCGGATGAAGAAGCGCTCGTTCTGCTCAGCGACATCCTGCCCACCGGCTTTGAATGCGGCGTCCTGAACGGAAAAATTCAACCGGGCACGACCGTAGCCGTTGTGGGCGCGGGACCAATCGGGCTGGCGACTTTGCTGACGGCGCAGTTCTACGCTCCGTCCCGCATCATCATGATTGACGTGGACGATAACCGCCTGGAGGTGGCGCGCCGTTTTGGCGCCACCGATACGATCAACAGCACCAGGGAAGACGCCGCCGGGAAGGTCCTGGCGCTGACGGACGGCATCGGGGCCGACACCGTGGTGGAAGCCGTCGGCATTCCCGCCACTTTCGAACTCTGCCAGGACCTGGTTGCCCCGGGCGGCACGATCGCCAATGTCGGCGTCCACGGCCACAAGGCGGATTTGCATCTTGAAAAGCTGTGGTCTCACAACATCACGATCACCACCCGTCTGGTGGACACGGTCTCGACCCCGACCCTGCTGAAGGCGGTCATTTCCCGAAGGTTGGACCCCAGCGTCCTGATAACCCACCGGTTTACCCTGGACCGCATCCTGGACGCCTATGACACTTTCGGCCGGGCCGCGGAAACAAAGGCCTTGAAAGTCATCATTTCGGGGCCCTCTACGTAGGTTTACTTAGGACCAAACCGAATATTCCAGTTCCGCTGTCCCGGCTAGCAAGAGGCACCAACCTCTGAACGGAGACAGCAATGACGGCGCAACTGGCGATCAGCAGTCCCACGGCATTCAAAGCCCGTACCGCCTGGATGGCGGGTCAGGGCACTTCAGAGCCCCTCCGCACCGCCGGCACCGTCGTGCATGTGAGTGAGGGCCGTGAAATCTTCGCAGAAGGGGAAGACAACGACCTCTTCTACAAGGTCATTTCGGGCGTGGTCCGGGTGTGCAAGTTCCTCAGCGACGGGCGTCGTCAGATTGAAGCATTTCACGTCGCCGGCGACGTCTTCGGATTTGAGATGGGCGGCGAATATCTTCTTTCCGCGGAAGCGGTGAACGATTGCACGCTGGTCTCCTACCGCCGCCGCCATGTCGAAGTGATGGCGCAGAAGGACCATGCGATCACGCGCCATCTTTTCGAAGTCGCGATGGAAAACCTGGCGCAGGCGCAGAACCATTCGCTGCTGCTGGGACGCCGCGGCGCCATCGAGAAGGTTGCGTCCTTTCTGCTGACCTGGTCGGCACACTCCACGGACCAGCGCACCGTTCATCTGGCCATGACGCGCCAGGATATCGCCGACTATCTTGGCCTGACCATCGAGACGGTTTCGCGCAGTCTTTCGCAGCTTGAACGAGACGGCATCATCGTCCTCTCCAGCGTGCGCGAAATCCTGCTGAAGGACATCGAGGCGCTGGAAGACCTCGCGGCCTGATCGCCATGCGGCAGCCGTTGATAGTGACCCTGACTCTCAACCCGGCGGTGGACCTGTCCGGCGAAGCCGAGAAGGTGGTCCCCGAGCACAAGTTGCGCTGCAAGAATGAGCGCCACGATCCTGGTGGCGGCGGCATCAATGTCGCGCGGGTCTTGCGGCGTCTCGGCGCCGATCCGCTGGCTGTGTTCCCCGTCGGTGGCGCGGTCGGTGGACGCCTGGAAAACCTTGTGAAAAATGAGGGGGTCCGGCATGCCGCCATTCCGGCTGGCGGCGAGACCCGTGAGAATATCACGGTGCTTGAGAGCACCACCGGCAGGGAATACCGCTTTCTTTTCCCCGGACAGGCGCTTTCCACCTGGGATATCAAAAAATGCTGTGATACCGCGCTGTTTTCGGTGACACGGAACTCGTGGCTGATTGCCAGCGGCAGCCTTCCACCCGGCGGTGCAATCGATACCTATGCTGTGCTGGCACGGAAGGCCGCGTCGGCAGGAGCTTTTTTCGCGCTGGATGCATCGGGTGCGCCGCTCCAGGAAGCCTTGGCGGCGCCCATCACTGTGCTGAAACTGAACGAGGCTGAACTTCAGTCCCTGTCGGGCTCGCCCTTGCCCGACACCGCCGCTTGCGTTGCGGCCGCCACAGCGCTTCTGAACGCAGGTGTGGGAATGGTCGCGGTCACGCGGGCCAGGAAAGGCGCGCTTCTGGTTTCCGATGGCTTTGCCCTGGAAGCGGTAGCGCCCCCCATCGAGCCCATCAGCACTGTCGGAGCAGGAGATAGCTTTCTGGCGGTATTGATCTGGGAACTGGCCCGACAGAGCAGTCCCGAAGAAGCCTTGCGCAGCGCCGTTGCAGCCGGAAGTGCCGCGCTGGTCGCCCCCGGGACCGAACTGAGCCGCCCTGAAGTCATCTGGCATCTGCGGCCCGGCGTGCAGGTCAGTACACTGTCCCAGCGTCCATCTTCCATCCTCCCCATGCCCATGCCTCCAGGGAGCACGCTCTGTGAGCTATCCCAAGACCGAGCGCGGCTTCTTCCATTGACGCCTCACGGGTGAAACCGGAAGGACCACCAGCCCTTCCCGGAGGACCGGCTGGAAACCCGGGCCTATGAGATGGAGCGTGCCACGGGGGGCACCAAGGAGCGTGTTTGCCTGACCCGCACGTGGGTATTCCCGGCATCAGCGCGGACGGCGCCAGGGCGTTCTGACTGCCAGCCTGGCGGCAAGACTTCTCCGCGCAGTTGATTCAAATCAACGCCATTTGGGTCCCGCGCGGCAAAATCGAACCAGAAACACGGAGGTGACTATGTGGACGAATGGCAATGCATTCCTGATTCTGGTGATCTGCGCCTTCTCACTGTTTGGTGGCGTGCTCGGCTGGGCATCCTGGGATGAATCCCGGCGGAACCGGAAGCAGCAAAAATGAACGCCCAGCACCTGCCGGCCATAATTCTGCATGCAATGGCGGTACTCGCCGGCCTGGCGCTGTTTGTCTTCGCCTTCGCCTATAGCGGTGACGGCTTGTTCTTCGCCCTTGCCAGCGGCATGGGCGGCAGCCTGGCGGTTTACCTTGCCGCCCAGCTTTCCCGGATCGCGATCAAGGACGAGTAATGGAAGTGTTGGAAGCAATCCGCCGCCGCCGCGCAGTAAGGGATTACCTGCCCAATTCCGTGCCCGTCGCCACGCTCAGGCAGCTGATAACGGCTGCCAGCTGGGCGCCAAGCGCCATGAATCAGCAGCCCTGGCATTTCACGGTCGTCACTGAAAGGGCCATGCTGGATGACATTTCGGTGCGCTCCAAGGCGTGGCTGCTGAAAACGGCATCGGACATGTCCAGTTCCGACCACTTCCGCGACATGCTCCGGGATCCTCACTTCCATCTTTTCTATGGCGCGCCTGCCCTGGTCGTGATCTCCACCCCCGTGAGCGCCCAATGGTCGGTTGAGGATTGCAGCCTTGCCGCCCAGAACCTGATGCTGGCCGCGGTGGACCTTCACCTTGGAAGCTGCTGGATCGGGTTTGCCCAGGGCTGGCTGAACACCCCGGAAGGCCGCGAGTGCCTCGGGCTTTCGGCAAGCAGCTGCGTGGTGGCCCCCATCACCATCGGCTATCCCCGCAGCGAAGCACCGCTGGTGTCCCGAAAGGCGCCGATTGTCACCTGGATCGGCGTACTGCCCTCGGCTGAATCGGGGCCGCCCGGTTCATCCAATTCCCCCCCGTCTCATCCCTGAAAGGTGGCCATGAAAGCCGAGATTGTGATGCTTCTGTTTGCCGTGGCGGCCATCGCGATCGGCGGCGCGGCCATCCATGGGGGGCGCTGGAACCGCCCGGACAAGTAGTGCTGGCCCTGCTCAGGGACGGGTTGTGGCGAATGCGCATGGCCCGGCATCTATGCGTGCTGATTGTGGCGGCGGGGGCAATCGTGGCGCTTGTGTATATAGTCGGCGTTGCAGGGTTGCTTCGCTGAACACGCCATATGGATGAATTCGAACTTCTTCAACGCGCCGGGTTGGCGGCGGCGATCGGGCTGTTGATCGGCATCGAGCGCGGCTGGCAATCGCGCCAGGCCAGAGCTGGCATGCGGGTCGCAGGTATCCGCACCTTCACGCTGATAGGCGTGCTGGGGGGAATATGCGGCCTGCTGCCCGGCGCCGTGTCTTTGGGTTTATGTTTTGCCGGCTTTGCCCTGCCCTTCGGCATCTATGAATGGCGCCGCGCGCGGCAGTCG
>CANKIV010000004.1 GCA_947482125.1 Alphaproteobacteria bacterium | reverse complement strand
TGCTCCCGGTGGGGCTTGCCTAGCCGCCCTTGTTGCCAAGGACGCGGTGCGCTCTTACCGCACCATTTCAACCTTGCCGCGGCTTTAGGCCGGTAGGCGGTGTCATTTCTGTGGCGCTATCCCTGGGGTTGCCCCCGCCGGCCGTTAACCGGCACCGTCTTTCCGTGGAGCCCGGACTTTCCTCGAACCTCTTGCGAGGCCCGCGGTCACCCGGCCATCTGACGGGTGGCTTATACGCCGGCCTGCCGGATCAGGGAAGCGAGCAATGCTGCGCATTCCGCATCCCATTTCCCGTCCAGTCTGGTGGGGCGGAAATGGCGCTGGAAGGCGGTGATCACCTTGTCCTGCGGTGCATCGGGATCATAGCCGTAGCGGACCAGACCTTCGGGCCCGACCTCACCGGCGCTGCCTTGCGGCCACAGCCCGATGCCCGCCGCCGCCAGTTTTTCCCAGGGGAACAGTTCGCCCGGATCTTCCTTGCGCGCCGGGGCGACATCGCTGTGCGCCAGCACCTGCGAGGTGGCGATGGGATGGCGCATGACGATGCCTTGCGACAGGCGGATCAGCGATGCGACCTGAACATCGGGAAAGGCGCGATAGCCATATTCGTGGCCGGGATTGACCAGCTCGATGCCGATGGAGCGCGCATTCACGTTGCTGATGCCGGCCCAGTGCGAGACGCCGGCATGCCAGGCGCGGCGGTCTTCGGGCACGTGGCGGTACACCGTGCCGTCTTCGTCGATGGTGTAATGGGCCGAGACCTTGGCCTCGACATCACACAACCGTTCCAGCGCCGCCGCCCCGCTGGTCATGCCGGTATAATGCAGCACCAGCATGTCGATGGGCGCACCGCCCCGGTCGTCGTGGTTGGGTGACGGGCGCTCGATCATGGCAAGCCCCGCTCGGTGCGAATCTTGTCATAGGCGTTGTTGATCGCCGCCAGCTTGTCGTTCGCCAGCCTGATGAATTCGGCCGGCACGCCGCGCGCCATCAGGCTGTCGGGATGGTTTTCGCGCACCAGCTTGCGATAGGTCTGCTTCAGTTCGTCCTCATCCGCCGAATAGGAGACGCCCAGGATCACATAGGGATCGGTCAGCTCGGGCGCGAAATGGCTGGCGCGGATGCGGCGGAATTCGTTGGGGGCGAAGCCGAAAATCTCCGCCACCCGTTCCAGGAACTGCGCCTCGGACGGGTGCAGCACGCCATCGGCCTTGGCGATCTCGAACAACCCGTCCAGCACGTCTTCCAGCACGGCGGGATTGCCGACGAACAGCCGGGCGATCTGCTGCGCATAATGTTCGAAGCCGGCAATGTCCTGGCGGGCCATGTTGAAGATGCGCCGCACATTGGCTTCTTCCTGCGGCGGCACGCTGAAGACGCGCAGGAAAACATCGAACTCGGTCTCGGTGACCACGCCGTCGGCGCGCGCCATCTTGCCGGCCAGCGCCACCACCGCGATGGTGAAGGTGACGCCGGGATCGGCTTCGCGGTCGAGGATGAAATGTCCCGCCACCGCGCCGACCAGCGCCCCCACGGGGCCGCCGACGAACAGGCCGGCGGCGGCTCCACCAACTTTGCCCCAGACTGACATGCGCTCAATCTAACTTGGCGGGGGGCGATTGCGAACCCCAGCGCCCCAGAAGAAACGTGGCGGCAATTCCCGCCGCCAGGGTCAGGCAGGCCAGCAGCCATTGCTCGCCCTGCAGCAGCGCAACACCCGAGGCGCCGATATCGACCTGCGCCAGGGTCATGGGCAGCATGCCGGCGAAGGAACCCAGCAGATAGTCGCGCCAGGACAGGTTGGTCATGGCCAGCAGGGTGTTCAGCAGACTGTGCGGCAGTGGCATCAGCCGCAGGATCGCCACGGCGCGCCACCCGCCGGTTTCCGCCCGCTTCACAAGACGTCCGATGCCGGGCGATGTGTCGAGCAGACCCGTCGCGCCCAGCCAGCGCACCAGCGCGAAGCCCGCCGCCGCGCCCGCCATCGCGCCGGCAAGCGCCCAGATCGTGCCCCAGACGAATCCGAACACCAGCCCCGCGGCAATGCCCAGCACGAGGCGCGGCACGAACAACAGGCTGGCCGCGACCTGAAGCGCGATGAAGAGGATCGGCGCAAGGGGATTGGCGGCGATGGCGTCACGGATCGCCACCGGATCGATCGCACTGCGATAGACCAGCGCCAGCAAGATGCCCGCCGCGATCCCCAGCACTGCGATCACGCGGACGGGTTTCACCTAGGCCGCGTCCACCGCGCGGGGATTGTAGCCCAGCAACGGCGCCAGCCAGCGTTCAGCGGTGGCCATGTCCCAGCCCTTGCGGCGGGCATAGTCTTCCACCTGGTCACGCTCGATCTTGCCGACCCCGAAATAGCGGCTTTCAGGATGGGCATAATAGAAGCCCGACACCGATGAGCCCGGCCACATGGCATAGCTTTCGGTCAGCTTGACGCCGATCTTGTCTTCCGCGTCCAGCAGCTTGAACAAGGTGGCCTTTTCGCTGTGCTCGGGCTGGGCGGGATAGCCCGGCGCCGGACGGATGCCCTGATAGGCTTCTTTGATCAGCTGCTCATTGGTCAGCGTCTCGTCCGCCGCATAGCCCCAGTAATTCTGGCGCACCAGCTGGTGCATGCGTTCGGCAAAGGCTTCCGCCAGCCGGTCGGCCAAAGCGCGCAACAGAATCGCCGAATAGTC
This sequence comes from Alphaproteobacteria bacterium, assembly GCA_947482125.1. Lineage (GTDB taxonomy): Bacteria > Pseudomonadota > Alphaproteobacteria > Micropepsales > Micropepsaceae > Rhizomicrobium. Next base: position 33,521 of record CANKIV010000004.1, on the reverse strand, counting down.
GTCCTTGGCCGCCTCGAACTTCTTGATGTGCTTGTCTTCGCCCAGGCCCGCCGTCACCACAAAGCCGCCGATAAAGTCCTCGACACCTACCGGCGCGATGAAGTCGGACAGCGCCAGGTTGGCGCGGCCCGGCTCGCGCGCCATCTGCTGGCGCAGGGTGTGCAGCGTGTGGATGGGGAATTTGCGCGCCTTGTCACCATAGACGACGATATCGTCTTCATTGTCGGGCGAGCGGTTGGCGGGCCAGAAGCCGATCACGCCGCTGGCCTGCAGCCATTTGCCTTCGATGATTTTCGCCAGCATTTTCTGGGCATCGGCGAAGAGTTCGCTGGCCGCCTTGCCGACCTTGTCGTCGGTGAGAATGGCGGGATAGGGGCCGGCCAGTTCCCAGGTCTGGAAGAAGGGCGTCCAGTCGATGTACTGGGCCAGCTCCGCCAGATCGTAGTTGGTGTATTTCCGCGTGCCGAAGAAACCGGGCTGCGGCGGCTTGTAGGTGGCGAAATCCGGCTCGGCCCGGTTGGCGCGCGCCTGGGCGATGGTCAGCCGTTTGCCGCTGACCTGCTTGTTGGCATGGGCGGTGGCCATCTTTTCATATTCGGCGCGGATTTCCGCGGCATAGCTGGCGCCGGTATCCTTGTGCAGCAGGCTGGAAGCCACGCCCACGGCGCGGCTGGCGTCGGTGACATAGACGGTCTGGCCGCGGCGATAGGAGGGATCGATCTTCACCGCCGTATGAACCTTGGACGTGGTGGCGCCGCCGATCATCAGCGGGATGTCGAAGCCCTGACGTTCCATCTCGCTGGCCACCGTCACCATCTCGTCCAGCGACGGGGTGATCAGGCCGGACAGGCCGATGATGTTGGCCTTGTGCTCCCTGGCGGCGTCGAGGATCTTTTGCGTGGGCGTCATCACGCCCAGATCCACCACTTCATAGCCGTTGCACTGCAGGACCACGCCGACAATGTTCTTGCCGATGTCGTGCACGTCGCCCTTGACCGTGGCCATGATGATCTTGCCCGCCGGTTCCTTCACCTGGCTCTTGTCGGCATCCATGAAGGGCAAAAGGTAAGCCACCGCCTTCTTCATCACGCGGGCGGATTTCACCACCTGGGGCAGGAACATCTTGCCCGAGCCGAACAGGTCGCCCACCACATTCATGCCCGACATCAGCGGGCCTTCGATCACGTCCAGCGGACGGGTCGCGGCCGCACGGGCTTCCTCGGTGTCCTCGACGATGAAGGCATCGATGCCCTGCACCATGGCGTGGGAAATGCGCTCATTCACCGGCAGGCTGCGCCATGCGGCATCTTCCACCGCGGCGACGGAGCCGTCGCCCTTGTACTGCTGTGCCAGGTCCAGCAGCCGCTCGGTGGCGTCCTGGCGGCGGTTGAACAGCACATCCTCGATGCCCTCGCGCAAGGGCGTGGGAATGTCCTGATAGACCGTGAGCTGTCCGGCATTGACGATGCCCATGTCCATGCCCGCCTTGATGGCGTGGAACAGGAACACCGAGTGCATGGCCTCGCGCACCTTCTCGTTGCCCCGGAAGGAGAAGGAGAAGTTGGAGACGCCGCCTGAAATGTGGGCGTGCGGATTCTGGGCGCGGATGATCTCGGTCGCCTCGATGAAGGCCTTGCCATATTCGTTATGCTCTTCGAGGCCCGTGGCGACGGCGAAGATGTTGGGATCGAAGATGATGTCTTCCGGCGGGAAGCCGACCTGGTTCACCAGAATGTCATAGGCGCGCTTGCAGATCTCGATCTTGCGTTCCTTGGTGTCGGCCTGGCCGACTTCGTCGAACGCCATTACCACCACGGCGGCGCCGAAGCGGCGTACTTCCCTGGCCTGCTCAAGGAACTGAGCCTCGCCTTCCTTGAGGCTGATCGAATTGACGATGACCTTGCCCTGGCAGCATTTCAGGCCGGCCCGGATCACCTTCCACTTGGAACTGTCGATCATCAGCGGCACGCGGGAGATGTCTGGCTCGCCCGCCATCATGTTGACGAAGCGGGTCATCGCCACCTCGCCATCGATCATGCCCTCGTCCATGTTGATGTCGATGACCTGGGCGCCACTTTCCACCTGCTGGCGGGCCACCTCCAGCGCGGTTTCGTAATCGCCGGCGACGATCAGCTTGCGGAAGCGGGCCGAGCCGGTGATGTTGGTGCGCTCGCCGACATTGATGAAGTTCAGGTCCGGCGTCAGGGTGAAAGGCTCCAGCCCCGACAGGCGCATGTATTTGGGCTTGCCCGGAATGGCGCGCGGGGTCACGCCCTTGATGGCCGCACCGAAGGCGGCGATGTGATCGGGCTTGGTGCCGCAGCAGCCGCCCACGATATTGACCAGGCCGGAACGGGCGAATTCGCCGATCATCTCGGCCATCTGCTGCGGCGACTCGTCATAGCCGCCGAATTCATTGGGCAGGCCGGCATTGGGATGCGCCGACACCAGCGTGTCACAGGCCGCAGCAAGGTCGGCGATATAGGGGCGCAGTTCCTTGGCGCCCAGGGCGCAGTTCAGGCCGATGGCGAAGGGATCGGCATGACGCACCGAATGCCAGAAGGCCTCCGGCGTCTGGCCGGTCAGGGTGCGACCCGACAGGTCGGTGATGGTGCCGGAAATCCAGACCGGCAGGCGCAGGCCCATCTCTTCATAGACTTCTTCGATCGCGTAAATCGCCGCCTTGCAGTTCAGGGTGTCGAAGACGGTCTCGATCATGATGACGTCGGCGCCGCCCTTGATCAGGCCGCGGGTGCCGTCGCGATAGGTTTCGCGCAGCTGGTCAAAGGTGATGTTGCGGAAGGCGGGGTCGTTGACGTCGGGCGAGATGGTGGCGGTGCGGTTGGCCGGGCCCAGCACGCCGGCGACCAAGCGCGGACGGTCCGAGGTCGAGAATTCATCGCACAGCTCGCGCGCCAGCCTGGCGCCGGCCTCGTTCAACTCCCCGACCAGATGGCCCAGCCCGTAATCTTCCTGGCTGCTGAAGTTGGAGTTGAAGGTGTTGGTCTCGATGAAATCCACACCGGCATCCAGATACTGGCGGCCGATATCCTGGATGATCGAGGGCTTGGTCAAAGTGAGAAGATCGTTGTTGCCCTTCAGCTCGGAGGGATGATTGCCGAAGCGGCTTCCGCGGAAATCCTCCTCGCCCAGCTTGAAGCCCTGGATCATCACGCCCCAGGAACCATCGAGCAGAAGCAGGCGCTTCTTCGCCTCTTCCTTCATCCAGGCAATGCGGGCGTCGCGTGTAAAGCTCATGACAATTCCTTGGGACGTAGGCCGAGAATGCGGCAGGCCGCGTAAGTCAGGTTGGCCTGGTTGAGGGTGTAGAAGTGGAACTGGCTGAAGCCGAGGCTGCGCAACTGCTGCACTTGGTCGGCCAGCACGGCGGCGGCGACGATGCGGCGGGTCTCCACATCCTCGTCCAGGCCTTCATAGGCCTTGGCCAGCCAGGCGGGGATCGAGGCGCCGGCCTTGCCCGCCATGCGGGCGATGCCGTTGAAATTGGTGGTGGGCATCACGCCCGGCACGACCGGGATGGTGATACCCGCCTTGGCCGCGTCATCGCGGAACCGCGCCGTCAGAGCGTTGTCGAAACAGAACTGCCCCAGCGCGCGGCTGGCGCCTGCATCCATCTTGGCCTTCAGCAGTTCGATGTCGTGGCCATGGCTGGGCGAATCCGGATGGCGCTCGGGATAGAAGGAGACGCTGACTTCGAAATTTCCGATCTTCCTGATGCCCGCGATCAGTTCGGGCGTCGAGCGATAGCCTTGCGCGTGCGGCTGATACGGCCCGTTCATGTTCGGCATGTCACCGCGCAACGCCACGATATGGCGGATGCCGGCATCCCAGTAGGCGCGCAGGATGTCGTCCGTCTCGCCCTTGGAAGCGCCCACACAGGTCAGATGCGCCGCCGGCTTCAGGCTGGTTTCTTCCACGATGCGCTTGACGGTGGCATGGGTGCGTTCGCGGGTGGAACCGCCCGCCCCGTACGTCACCGAGACGAAAGACGGCTGCAGCGGCTCCAGCCGCCTTATCGCGGTCCACAGGGCAGCTTCCGCCTCGTCGGTCTTGGGGGGCGAGAATTCAAACGAGACCTGCAAGGGACTCGGGTCGGTGATCAGCTTTTCCAGGCTCATGCGGCTTCTTTTTTGCTTTTGGCTTTTGCGAACGCGAGCCAGAGTTTGACGGTGAGTTTTTCGCCTTCGCTTTTGGGCGCGATGGTCTCGATGCCCGCACCCGAAAGCCCGGCGGCGGCGAACCAGCCTTCCACTTCCCGGTCGGAAAAACCCAGCCGGCGATGGGCGAATTCATCGCGCAGGAATTCCTCGCGGTGGGGCGCGAAATCGGCGATCAGGAGCTTGCCGCCTGGCGCCATGACGCGGGCGGCTTCCGCCACGGCGGTACCCGGATCGTCCAGGTAATGCAGCACCTGGTGGAACAGCACGACATCGAAACCGCTGCCCGCCGCGCCATTCGGAAATGGGAGGCGATAGGTGTCGCCCAGACGCACCTGGGCGTTCTGGATGTTTTCGCGCAGCAGCCGGTCGCGGGCGATGGCCAGCATGTCGGGGCTGACATCGATGCCGATGGCGCGCGCCGCATGGGGGGCGATCAGTTCCAGCATCCGCCCGGTGCCGGTGCCGGCATCCAGGAAGCTTTCGATCTTGCCCGAGGTGAGATGGCGCGCGATCGCCGTCTCTACATCTTTCTCCGGCGCGTGCAGGGCGCGGATGCGCTCCCATTCGGCGGCATTGGATTTGAAATAGGCGGCGGCGGCGGCGGCGCGCCCCTTGCGCACATGCTCCAGCCGCGCCTTGTCGGCTTCCTGCGATTGGGAATCGGCCAATGCGGCGATGACCGCGCCCAGTTCGGCGCCGGTGCCCCGGTCGGCGGCGCGGCAGAACACCCAGCTGCCTTCCTTGAAGCGCTCGACCAGGCCGGCTTCGCCCAAAAGCTTGAGATGGCGGGAGACGCGCGGCTGCGACTGGCCGACGATCTCGATCAGTTCGCTGACGGTCAGTTCGGCCTGGCGCAGCAAAAGCAGCAGGCGCAACCTGGTGGGGTCGCCCGCGGCACGCAGCATGGAAACCAGCCTGTCCAAGTGTCTCGCCTACATATAAACATATCTTTATATGCGCGAGCCCCCTGCGGCTGCAAGGGGTCTGGATTCCGCAGCGCAAAACCGGCAAAACCCGAGAAAATCGGGGTTTTGATCGAAAATGCGCCGCGGATTGGTATTGGGGCTATGCGCTCTGGCGCTTTGCCAGGTCCTGGCGGCCTGCGCCACCGGGGTCCCGCCCAGCCCCGAAGCGCTGGCGGCCAACGATCCCTATGAGGCGACCAACCGGGAAACCCTGCGCTTAAACGGCAAGGTCGACCGCTATTTCGTGATCCCCACCGTGGGTCTCTATTTCATCCTGGTGCCTGAAAATGGACGGCGCGGGGTGCACAATTTCCTGGGCCATCTGTCGCTTCCCGTCATCTTCGTGAATGACGTGCTGCAGGGCGAAACCACCAGGGCCGCCCACGCGCTGGGCCGCATCGTGATCAATTCGACCTTCGGATTGGGCGGTTTCTTCGATCCCGCGGTCACGCTGGGGATGCCGCCACATCGCGAAGACATGGGCCAGACCCTGTCGGTGCATGGCTTCAAGGAAGGGCCTTTCCTGATGCTGCCCTTCTTCGGACCCAGCAATCCGCGCGATGCGGTGGGGCTGGCCACCGACTGGGCGATCGATCCCACCAATCTGATACCGATGAAGCAGCATATCTGGTGGGCCGCCGGACGGGGCTATTTCACCATCCTGGATCTGCGGTCCCAGACCTATCAGACCGTGCGCGATATCCAGCGCACATCGATCGATTACTACGCCTCCCTGCGCTCCTTCTACCGCCAGTACCGGGAGGAACAGATTCGCAATGGCAGGAAACCCGATCCGCAGGGTTTGCCCGATTTCTGATGAACCGAAGGGGCGCCGGAACCATACAAAAGCCTGTTAAAAGCCAGTATAATAAGCCATTTCCTGCCTTGAACTTGCCATAGCAACACAGCAACATCGCGAAAAATCAGGATTCCCCATGCATCTCTCCACCCTTTCGATGCCGCTACTGCGCCGCGCCGTCCTGGCCCTGGCCGTGTTGCTGGCGCCGCTGGCCGCGCAACCCGCCGCCGCCGCCACGCCGGCCGAGAGTTTCGTCAACGAGAATATCCAGAAGGGTCTGGAAATCCTGCGGGACAAGAAGCTCACCGTTCCCCAGCGCCGCGACCAGTTCAAGGCCCTGCTGCTGGGCCTGGTGGATACCCGCCGCATCGCCCTCTACACGCTGGGCCAGTATCGCAACAGCGCGTCGCCGGCCGACATCGACGCCTTCGCGGGCGCCTTCCAGAATTACGCCACCGCCGCCTATCAGACCTATTTCGCCAAATACACCGACCAGATTCTGAAGGTGACCGGCTCGACCCAGCGCAATCCCACAGACTTCATCGTCCATACCCAGCTGATCGATCCGGGCAGCAGCCAGCCGCCGGCCTCCGTCGACTTCCGGGTTCGCACCGACCAGGGCAAGCCGGTGGTGGTGGACGTGGCCTATGAAGGCATCTGGTTGTCGATCCAGCAGCGCGACCAGTTCGTCGGGTTCCTGGGCCAGAACAACGGCAATGTCCGCACCCTGATCGCCCATCTCAGCGATCTGGCGGTTAACCTGGGCAAACCGGTCAACTAACCGCCGCCTGCCTGTCATTTTCCTTTAATCGCCCTTAACCAGCTCCACCCGATACTGCCCGTCCATTTCAGACAGGGCCGGTAGAGCGTGAACGAGATGTGGCGACCGACTGCCGATGTGCGCGCACCCTCGCCGCCTCCTGGCGCGCCGCGCCCGCCTGTTGCCCCGCCGCAGTCATCTGTACCGCCATCCGCGCCGCCGCCAGCCGCTCCGCCCGCCGCGCGCCCGCCGGTGCAATCTCCTGTGCAGGCCGCGCCGCAACCGGTGCCGCCGCAGCCACGCCCCATTCCCGCCGTCACCGTTCCAGTCGCCGCGCCTGCCACCGAACGCCGCACTGCGCCGCGCCCGCTGTCCGTACCCGCGCAATGTATCGGCCGTGTCGTCAGCGTCGCGGGATGCAGCACCCAGGTCGAACTGTCGCCGCACATTCCCGGACAGCCCGCCGCCCGCGCCGAGATCGGATCGCTGGCCAAGATCAGCGCCCAGAACGCCACCGTGGTCGGAATCATTTCCGGCATGGCGGTGCAGCCCGGCGCGCGCGGCGAGAAGACCGTGCTGGAAGTCATCCTGGTCGGCGAGGTTGTGCCGGGCGGCTTCCAGCGCGGCGTCGCGCATTTCCCCTCGATCGGCGACGATGCCTTCCTGGCGGGCAGCGCGGACCTCGCCCATGTCTATGCCCAGCCGGCCATGGCCACCCTGAATGTCGGCACCCTGTATCAGGATCCATCGGTGGCGGCGCGGCTGATGGCCGACGACCTGTTCTCGAAGCATTTCGCCATTGTCGGCACCACAGGCTGCGGCAAGTCCAGCGCCCTGACCTGCATCCTGCGCGAAGCGCTGAAGGAACGGCCCCATGCCCATGTTCTGGTGCTGGACATGCACGGCGAATATCACCGCGCCTTCGGCAACCAGGCTGAAGTGATCGGCGCCGGCGACCTGCTTTTGCCTTTCTGGCTGCTGAATTTCCAGGAACCGCGCTCGGTCTTGACCAGCCCGGACGACCATCATGATGCGCAGGTGGAAATCCTGTGCGACGCCATCATCAATGCCAAGAAGCGCTATTCGAATGCGGCGGCAGGAAGGGTGCGAGCCGCGCTCGACACCTCGACCGCGACGGTGGACTCACCCACGCCGTTCCGCCTGTCCGACCTTATCAGCTATATCGACGAGCAGCTGGGCAAGCTGGAACGTCCCTACCCCACCCTCGCCTATCGCCGCCTGAAATCGCGTATCGAATCCCTGGCCAGCGATCCGCGCTATGTCTTCATGTTCGGCAATCCCAACATGGAGGACACCATGGTGGAGATTATGGCCCGCCTGTTCCGCATTCCCAACGAGGGCCGGCCCATCACCGTGATCGAACTGTCCACCGTGCCGGAGGAAATCCTGGACGTGGTGGTGCTGCTGCTGGCGCGGCTGACCTTCGACCTTGCCGTCTGGAGCAATGGCGGGTTGCCGGTGCTGCTGGTGTGCGAGGAAGCGCACCGCTATGTGCCGGCCGACGACCGTAAGGGCTTCTTTCCCACCCGCCAGGCGCTGTCGCGCATCGCGAAGGAGGGCCGAAAATACGGCATCTCGCTGGCGCTTCTGACCCAGCGCCCGTCGGAACTGGACACCACCATTCTCTCGCAATGCAGCACCATCCTGGCCATGCGGCTCGCCACCGAGAGCGACCAGCGGGTGATGCGCTCCAATGTGCATGACTCCACCTTCGGCATCCTGGAATATCTGCCGCTGCTGGCCGACCGCGAAGCCATCGTGCTGGGCCGCGGCGCGCCGATGCCGATGCGCATCAAGTTCAGCGAACTGCCGGCCACCATCCTGCCGGGCAAGAGCCAGGACGAGTTCACCCAGCGCTGGGCGGCGCCCAACATGGACCGCCGCATGCTGGAAGACACGGTCGCCCGCTGGCGCAGCAACAATCAGCGCAAGTAGCACCGCGCGTTTCGCGCTGCCTGTTTTCGCAATCCGGGCGCTGGCGGAATGCGCCAGCTTCTCATCTCGCCACGCATGACGCGCGGCAGATTTTCAGCAAAAGCTAGGCGCGGGCAAAGCGCTTGTACTTGATGCGGTGCGGCTGGTCGGCGTCCACGCCCAACCGGCGCTTTTTGTCGGCCTCGTAATCCTGGTAGTTACCCTCGAACCATTCGACATGGCTGTCACCTTCAAAGGCCAGCATGTGGGTGGCGATGCGGTCCAGGAACCAGCGGTCGTGGCTGATGATCATGGCGCAGCCAGCAAATTCCTCCAGCGCGGATTCCAGCGCGCGCAGAGTTTCGACGTCCAGGTCGTTGGTGGGTTCGTCCAGCAGCAACAGGTTGGCGCCCGAGCGCAGCATCTTGGCCAGATGCACGCGGTTGCGCTCGCCGCCCGACAGCTGGCCGACCTTCTTCTGCTGGTCGCCGCCCTTGAAGGCAAAGTGGCCGCAATAGGCGCGTGCATTGATCTTGGTCTTGCCGAATTCGATGAAGTCGGTGCCGCCGGAAATTTCCTGATAGACGGTCTTGTTGGGGTCCAGCGCGTCGCGCGACTGGTCCACGTAACCCAGCTGCACGGTGGAGCCGACTTTTAGGGTTCCGGCGTCGGGCTTTTCCTGGCCCGTGAGCATGCGGAACAGGGTGGTCTTGCCCGCGCCGTTGGGACCGATGACGCCGACGATGCCGCCGGCCGGCAGCTTGAAGTTCACATTCTCGTACAGCAGCCGGTCGCCATAGCCCTTGGCCAGATTGTCGGCCTCGATCACCAGGTCGCCCAGCCGTTCGGCCACCGGGATCATGATGGTGGCGGTGCCCTGACGCTGCTCCTGTGACTTCTTCACAAGCTCCTCATAGGAGTTGATGCGGGCCTTGGACTTGGCCTGGCGGGCCTTGGGGGATTGCGCAATCCATTCACGCTCGCGCGCGATGGTGCGCTGGTTGGCGGCTTCCTCGCTGGATTCCTGCTTCAGGCGCTTTTCCTGCACACCCAGGAAGGACGAGTAATTGCCTTCATGCGGGATGCCCTTGCCGCGATCCAGTTCCAGGATCCAGCTGGTCACATTGTCCAGGAAATAGCGGTCATGGGTCACCAGGATGACGCAGCCGGTATAATCGCGCAGCGTATGCTCCAGCCATTCCACCGACTCCGCGTCCAGATGGTTGGTAGGTTCGTCCAGCAGCAGCACGTCGGGCGCATCCAGCAGCAGCTTGCACAGCGCCACGCGGCGGCGCTCGCCGCCCGACAGGGTTTCCACCTTGGCGTCGCCATCGGGGCAGCGCAGCGCATCCATCGCCTGATCGACCTTGCTGTCGAGATCCCACAGGCCCTGGGCCTCGATCTCGTCCTGCAGCCTGGCCATCTCGTCGGCGGTCTCATCGGTATAGTTCGACGCGATCTCGTTGTAGCGGTCCACCAGCGCCTGCTTCTTGGCGACGCCTTCCATCACATTGCCGCGCACATCCTTGTCGGGATCGAGCTGCGGCTCCTGCGACAGGTAGCCCATGCGCACGCCGTCGGCCGCCCAGGCGTCGCCGGTGAAATCCTTGTCCAGCCCCGCCATGATCTTCATCAGGGTGGACTTGCCCGAGCCGTTGACGCCGACAATGCCGATCTTGGCGCCGGGGTAGAAGCTGAGCCAGATATCCTTCAGCACCTGCTTGCCGCCGGGATAGGTCTTGGACAGCCCCTTCATCACATAAACAAATTGCGGCCCGGCCATGCGCAGTGTCCTTCAAACAGGGGGAAGTGGAGGCTTTTTAGCGAAGCGGGCGCGTGGCCGCAATCGGCCCCTATTTAAGCGCCAGAAGCGAGATTTCCGGTGGAACGCCCAGGCGCACAGCCAGGTGCGACGTGCCGATGCCGGTGCTGACGAACAGCGATTTTCCCCCTTCGCGCACCAGCCCGGCGGCATAGCGCTGGCCGAAACGTGACGGCCACGATGGGCCTTCCCAGAAGCGGCAATCGCACCTGGCCGCCATGGCTGTGACCGGCCAGCGTCAGGGCGCAGGCAGCAGGCAGCGCGGGGAACACGTCAGGCGAATGGGTGAAGCAGAGGGCGGGCGCGGTGCGCGCAACACCCGCCAGCGCCCGCACCGGATCGGCGGCGTGGGTTTTGTCATCTCCGATGCCGGCGAGATAAAGCGGGCCGTCGGTGCGCGCGATGACAATATGCCGGTTTTCCAGCACGGGGATGCCGGCGGCACGGAAGGCGGAGACGGTGCGAACTTCATTCTCCCAGCGATCGTGATTGCCGATGACGGCATAGACACCCAAAGGCGCGCGCAAAGGCCGGAGATGCGCGGCGATGGTTTTGATCGGAATACGGCGGCCGCCAAGGCTTTCGTCCACGCCGGTACCATAATCGCCGGTCAGCAGCACCAGGTCGGGATGGGCCGCATTGGTCATGGCCACGACACGGTCGATCTTGGCTTCGTCAATATAGGGACTGCCGCCATGCAGGTCGGCGATCACCGCGATCGTCAGGCCCTTGAGCGGGGCGGGCGCCGCTACGTCATAGCGGCTGAGCCGCAGCGAAGACGGTTCCAGCCAGAAGGCGTAGAGCCCCAGCCCGGCGGCAAGGATGAACAGCGCTGCCAGTGCGATGCGGTTTCGGAACATCGCCACTTTCGAACGCGGTCGCAGATTTTAGAATTTGATCTTGGCGCGGCTCAGCAGCGACACCGCGGTGGCGCCGCGCTGGCCCTGGGCGTTGGTCTGGTAGGCGGCGTTGGTCTGCAGCGCCACGGCGCCGTCCAGGAAGTTGGTGACATAGCCCACCGAGAAATCGGTTTCCGCCGCCGGGGCGCGGCCGGCGAAGGCCGGGGCCTGGGAGACGACCAGCGGCGGCAGCTCGCCCGATCCGATCAGGCTGGAGAAGCTGCCCGCCATGCCGGGGGCCGGGCGGATGAAGGCAAAGCCCAGCGTGTCGGTGCTGCCGAACAGGCCGTGCTTGGCAATGGCCAGCGAATAGCTTTGCTCGCGCACCAGGGGGTTGCTCAGGCTGCCCCTCTGGTTGAGTTGGGTCATGCCTTCGCTGAAGGAGGCGGTGGTCACCCATCCCCTGCCGATATCGGCATGCGCCGACACGCCGAAGGCATTGGTGCGGGCCTTGGGCGAAAGCTGCGCCGCGTTGGCAAAGCCCAGCGGCACGCCCGAACGCTCCGAGGCGATGGCGGTGACATCGAAACCGATGGCGCTGGTCACGTCCCAGGAAACCCCGCCCAGCAAGGACCGGGTCTGGCTGGCGTCATAGGTCAGCGCCAGGGGGCCGGTGGGCGCGATGGGATCGAAGCGGAAACGGTCCAGCCGCTCGCTGTTGATGCTGGCGCCCAGGCGCATGCGCAGTTCGGGCGACGGCACGAAGGTGACGCCGGCATAGCGGCCGCCATTGGCCAGGCCCAGATAGGGCGCATTGACCGGCACCAGGAAGGGCGAGGCGCTGCGGTCGTAATTGGTGAAGCGCGCGCCGATGTCCAGGCCCTGGCCCGCATCCAGCGCCAGGGTGGGCGACAGCACGGTGCTGCCGGCGAAGCTGGTCAGGCCGATGGCGGTGTCGGCGGGACGCACATTGCGTCCCAGCGAAGCGGCCACGGCGGGCTGCAGCGAAAAGCCCGCGACGCCGGTGGCGGAAAGTTCGTAGGCCGAAATCGCCTGGTTGGCGCCGAAGGATTGCAGCGAGGGCGAAAGCTCAGCCGCGCGCAGTGGCATCGCCACCGCAGATACGGCAGCAACGCCAACGGCCAGAACCGCTGCACGCGCCAAACTGTTCATCATCCACCCCGATGTCCGGGGCCCCTCTGATAGAGGCAAGAAAATAACAGACAGGGGGTTCCGGGCCAACAAAAACTGGAGGCTTTCTGCGGCTTTTTGGCCACATAACCGTCATGCAAAGCATGACGGTTACCCCTTTCCTACCGCCCGCTGACGCATTGGCGCCAGTTCCCGGCCATATTATATCTTGCATAGAATGATATCATGTATCACATGCTAGCTTAACAACGGAGACCCACATAATCCGCGCAGTCCTTGTTCTGCTGGCCATCCTGGCCCCGATTCCGGTCCAGGCCGGGGGACTTGCGCCGCAGGACCCGCTCTACAAAAGCGTCGCCGCCGCCGATGCCGCCCTGTTCGGCGCCACCAATCGCTGCGACCTGGCGACACTTTCCACCTTCCTCGCCAATGACCTGGAATTTTATCACGACAAGGGCGGGCTATCGGTCGGCAAGGACGACATGCTGCAAAAGACCAAGGAGAATATCTGCGGTAACATGGTGCGCGAACTGGTGCCCGGGTCGCTGGAGGTCCATCCCCTGCCCGGCTTCGGCGCGATCGAGATCGGAACCCACCGCTTCCTGCATCCCAGGGAGCCGGGCAATGTTGGGCAGCCCCGCTTCCTTCACATCTGGCAGAACAGGGACGGCGCCTGGAAGCTTTCGCGCGTGATCAGCTACGACCACTGATCGTCAGAGAAAATCGTGCTGAACGCGCAGCCCGATCAGGGCGCCATTGGTCAGGCGGCGGCGCTCGATCTGGCTGAGCGCCGAGACGCCCCTGAGGCCGCCATAGATCTGCCGGTTGCGCTGGTAATGGGTCGGCACCACGTCATTGCCGTAAACGCGCATGGTCCAGGCCGGTACCGGCTTGTACTCGATGAAGGCGCCCAGCTTGTAGAGATGGTATTCCGAACTGATCTCATCGATGCGGTATTCGGTTTCGGACGCCACGAGATGATCGTGCAGGGTGACGCCGAAACGCAGATTGTCCGCCGGGCGAGGCGATCCATACCGAGGACAGCCACAAATACACCATCGAATCCTTCCGCGAGATGGCGGTGCGCGCCGGTTTCAGCCCGCGCGCGGTCTGGACCGATGCGGAGCGGCTGTTCAGCCTGCACTGGCTGGAAAGCTAGACGGGCTTGCCGAACAGGCGGCGGTATTCGGCTTCCGGGCCGCCGTAACTGCCATTGGCGGCTTCCCCCAGCATCGAGCGGCTCCTGAAAGCCGCCAGCCGCTTGACTCCGTACCATGGTACGCACCCCAGAACACTGGTGGTCAACAACCCGAGAGGTCACCATGACGAAGATCGAAACCGCCAAAACCCAGGACTGCAAATGCGCCGGCTGCAAGTGCCAGCCCTACGCCTGCAAATCCTGCGCCCCGGCCTGCGGCTGCCGCGCGAAATAGGATGGCGACACTGGCCCGGCCTGGCCGGGCCAGTGTGCCGCGGTTTTCTAAACCTTGCCGCCGCGCAGGCGGATCGCCGTGGTCACCGTCTTGATGTCTTCGCGCACGCCCTGGGTCAGCCGCCCGCCCAGCCGGATCACCGACTGCACATCGGGGCCATACTCGCCTGGCAACGCGGCGCGGACCGCAACCACCGCCAGCGGGTCAACCAGCACGCGGCTGCCGTCGGGCCGGGTCAGCGGCGCGGCGAAGATGGAGGTGCCGTCATCCTTGCCGCCCAGTATGGCGTTGATGCGCACGACATAGGCGCGGGTTTCCTCCGGCAGCCGCGCCCCTTTGGTCAAGGCGGCATCCACCTGTCCCGGCCCAGCATTGTAGGCGGCGAAAAGAGCGGGATAGGCGTATTTGCCTTTCAGCCAGCGCAGGTACGCCGCGCCGGCATGGATATTGTCCGAAGGGTTGAAGGCGTCGGCGCCCAGGCGGTGGTCCGCCGCCATTTCGGCATAGGTCCCGGGCATCACCTGCATGATGCCCATCGCGCCCTTGTCGGAGATCATGCGGGCATTTTCCGCCAGCATGGTGCGCCCCCCGCTTTCCACCCGCATCACCGCATTGATCCAGGCGACGGGAACGCCGAAGCGACGCGACGCCTTTGCCACCGGCGTCTTCCAGCGCCGGATGAGCTGGGCCGGGCTCATCGCCTGTTCCTTCTGGTATTCGGAAAGGGGTTCTTTAATGGTCGCGCCGCGATGCCCTTCGGGTTCGCGGTCGCTCCGCGCGGGCGTTTTAAATGAAGACGCCTGCGCCGGTTTTTTGACCGGCGCAGGCGCGGCTTCCAAGGAGGAAGCAGACATCAAAAGCGATGCGAAACAGACCGCGCTTGCAACGGCGGTCCGGTCCATCAGCCCGGCAGGCGATAGGCGATCAGGTCGGCGCCATAGCCATTGCTGACCGCCAGCACGATGTATTGCTTGCCGCCCAGCATGTAGGTGATGGGCGAGCCGGTCTGGACCTTTTCCATATACACCGCGCCCTTTTCCTCGCCCGTCTTCTTGTCATAGGCGCGCAGACGCGCCGCCTTGCGGCCCTGCGCGTCGGTGAAGACGCCGGCATCGCCGCAGATCACCAGTGTCTTGGTGGCAAGCGTGCCCAGGATGCCCGACTGGCCGGTGCGCGGAATCTTCACGCCCTTCAGGCGCGGATGATTCCTGATGAAGTCCGGCGTCTCGCCATGGGCGACCTGCCAGGCCAGGGTGCCGTCATTCAGGTCCAGCGCCGTGATGCGGCCAAACGGCGGCTTGTTGAGCGGCAGCCCTTCGATCGACAGCAGGCGCGGCACGATGGGAGCATCGATGGCGTCATTGGGGCCGGCGAAGCTGCGCGTGGTGCCGCCCTTGAGGCTGGCGGCGGACCCGAAGATGCCGCCATTGGGATCGGCGGTGTTGGGCGCGGTGACGAGGCCCGCCTGGGTCATGCGATTGGGGTCTTGCGGACTGCGGGTGATGCCGACCGATTCCATGCGGGTCTTGGAATAGACAAAGACCTTGCGCGTTTCCGGATCGTAGGACCCGCCGGGCCAGTTGGCGCCGCCCTGGGTGCCGGGCAGCAGGAATTGTCCGAAGACGCCGCGGGGTTCGACAAAGGCGGGCGGGGTGAACAATCCGCCAAGCTTGTAATGCTTGGAGATGGCCAGCGCGCGCGCCTTCAGTTCCGGCGTCCAGTCGATCAGGTCGGCTTCGGTCATGCCGTTGCGATCAAACGGCGGCGGACGCGACGGCACCGGCTGGGTCGGGGAATACCATTCGCCCGGCACATTGCCCTGCGGCACCCTGGTTTCCGGGATCGGCCAGACCGGCTTGCCGGTTTCGCGGTTCAGCACATAGAGGAAGCCCTGCTTGCTGGGCTGGGCCAGCGCCTTGACCACGCGGCCCCGGATGTTGAGGTCGCACAGGATCGCGGCGCAGGGAATGTCGTAATCCCACAAGCCATGATGGGTGAGCTGGTAGTGCCACTTGCGCACGCCGGTCTCGATGTCCAGCGCCACCACGCTTTCACTGAAAAGCGCATTGCCGTGGCGCTCGGTGCCGTTGAGATCGGTGGGCGGCAGTTCGACGCCGGCATAGACCAGGCCCAGCTCTTCGTCCGCCGACATCGGCGCCCAGACGCCGACATTGCCGGCCTTCTCGGCCTGGCCTTCCTTGATCCAGGTATCGTAGCCGAACTCGCCCTTGCGCGGGATGGTGTGGAAGATCCACTTGCGCTGCCCCGTCTTCACGTCGAATCCGCGCAGGTAGCCCTTCACCGCCGCCGTGGGGGCCGAACCCACCACCACGACATTGCGCACCACCAGCGGCGGGGCATGGATGCCGATGATGCCGCGATTGGGATCGATCTCCTGGTCGTTGTTCAGGCGCAGGTCGAGAATGCCGTTCACGCCGAAGGCCGGATCGGGCAGGCCCGTCTTGGCGTCCAGCGAGATCATGGAATAGCCGCGGGTGCAGAACAGGATGCGTTCGTTGGTGCCGTCGGTCCAGTAGGAACAGCCGAAGCCCGGTCCGCCGCGGGTTCCCAGGCGCGCGCCTTCGTCATGGCGATACGACCAGAGCAGTTCGCCGGTGGCGCCGTCCAGCGACACCACATCGCGGCGCATGCCGGCGGTGGTGAAGATGCGGCCCTTGATGATCAGGGGCGTGGAATTGAAATAGGCGTCCGGCACCGGGCCAAGTGAATCGGTGTTGAACTTCCAGGCCAGTTCCAGCTTGTTG
The DNA here is from genome assembly GCA_947482125.1 of Alphaproteobacteria bacterium. Taxonomy (GTDB): domain Bacteria; phylum Pseudomonadota; class Alphaproteobacteria; order Micropepsales; family Micropepsaceae; genus Rhizomicrobium. The sequence continues at coordinate 16,870 of CANKIV010000004.1, read as the reverse complement.
AAGTTCTCGGCATTGATCTGGTCCAGCGGCGAATAGCGCTGGCTGGCGAGATTGCCGCCGAACTGCGACCAGTCGGTGTCGGGGATATTGGATTTGGGCGCGGGGGCCGGAGCGGCGGCCGGGGCTTGCGCCCACGCTTCCTTGCCCAGCAAGGCCAGCACCGACGTCGCGGCCAACATGTTTCTGCGATTAATCCCGGACATAACCTCTCCTTGACGCGACGCGGACCGTTTGCGGCCCTGTTGGCGCCATTTAACCGGCTATGGCGGCGGCAAAGAAGGGGATTCTTGTGTCATGAGGCCGCATTCGGCCCGACACACTTTGACAGACTTCAGATGCTGCGCCGCGAAAACAGGCGGCCGAAGAGCTGCCACAACAGCAGCCCGGCGACAAAGCCCAGCACCGCCGCGATCAGGGCGAATTTGAGAAACAGCCCCAGCAGCTTGAGCACGAGGAACAGGATAGCCGCCAAAATCAGGGCGAAAACGATCTGAAGCCCGCGCATCTAGAGCCGCAGCTTCAGTCGTTCGGCCAGCTGGCCGAAGGCGGGCTGGGGGTTGGGCGCGTCCTTCAGCGTGTGCAGGACATGCTTCCGGGGCGCGGGGACCGGGCCTTGATACTTGGCCAGTCCCGGCCACAGTCCGGCCACAAATACGATCACGCAAAAGACGGTCAGCTTCATGCTGCTCAAACGCCCCCACCGGGCGCAGGTTCCGCCGCCATTTGCCTTCGGCCGCAAGGAGCGCGAAAACACGGCAAACCGAAAGAGGCAGGATCATGGTGCTAAGGCTGGTGCAGTTCAAAACCAACGAGGGCAGCCGCGCCGTCGCGGCCCTGGATGCGGACGCAAAGGGGCGCATCGTCAATGGCGTCGCCACCACCTATGACCTGGCGCGGGGCGCGATTGCGCAAGGCATTTCATTGGAAGCCAAGCTGGCCGATCTGGGCCTGGGCGACCATGTCGATATCCGCGCCGCGCTCAGCGAAGGCCGCGTGCTGGCGCCGCTGGACCATCCCACCGACAGCGCCCATCTGATCGTCACCGGCACCGGCCTGACGCATCTGGGCTCGGCCGAAGGGCGCGACGCCATGCACAAGAAACTGTCGGGGGAGGACACGCTCACCGACTCCATGCGCATGTTCAAGCTGGGCCTGGAAAAGGGAAAACCCAAGGCCGGCGAAGAGGGCGCGCAGCCCGAATGGTTCTACAAGGGCGATGGCGCTTCGGTTGTCGCGCCGGAAGCGGCCTTCTCATCCCCCGCCTTCGCCCAGGACGGCGGCGAGGAACCGGAGATCGTGGGGCTTTATATCATCGGCGATGACGGCCAGTCTTATCGGCTGGGCTATGCGCTGGGCAATGAGTTCTCGGACCATGTCACCGAGAAGTTCAACTATCTGTGGCTGGCCCATTCCAAGCTGCGCCAATGTTCGTTCGGGCCCGAGCTGCGCACCGGACCCCTGCCCGATGCCGTGACCGGCACCTCGAAAGTGCGCCGGGGCAACGAGATCATTTTCGACAAGCCTTTCCTGTCTGGCGAAACCAACATGAGCCACACCATCGCCAACCTCGAAGCGCATCACTTCAAGTATGATGGCTTCCGCCGCCCCGGCGACGTGCATGTGCATTTCTTCGGCACCGCGACGCTTTCGTTCAGCGCGGGCGTAAAGACGCAAACCGGTGATATCTTCGAGATCGAGGCCGACGCCTTCCTGTTCCCGCTGCGCAATGCGCTGGGCAATGCCCCGGCATCGGCGGCAACGGTGACGGCGCTCTAGGTCAGGATTTCGCCTTCGCCTTGGCGACTTTCTTCACCTTGGCGGCGGGCGGAGCCTTGGGCTTGGCCGCCTCTTCTTCTTCCTGGGCCAGGCGCAGCGCCTTCAGCCGCTGGGTCTTGGCGTCGGTGGCGGCACGCTCTTTTTCCATCTGGTCGCGGACCATCTGGGTGCGCCGGTCGGCGGCATCCTGCCGGGAGTCGGCGTTGGTGGTGGTTTTCTTCTTGTTATCAGCCATGGCGCAAGCATAGCCCTCAGCCGTCCGCACTGCCAGTCATTCCTGTTGCGCTGCACGCAGGTCCGGTGCTTGCGGGAAGACCCGCAAAACGCCATCTTTGCGCAAACCAACGGGGAGAAAAGATATGAAAACCGGTGCTTTCGTGATCGCGGCGTTGACCCTGGCGGGCGGCGCAATTTTTGGTGCCGGCAGCGCCGTGGCCCAATCGGGCGGCGTGATGGCGGTGGCCCAGGGCCCCAACACCCAGAATTACGATATCCCCACGGGTTCCAAGCCCCAGACCGTCATCATCACCACCCGCGATTTCAAGCCGGGCGAAACCGTCGGCGCGCATATCCATAATGGCGTGGAGATGACCCAGGTGACGCAAGGCAGCTTCGAGATCTTCATCAAGGGCCAGCCGCCCAAGGTGATCAAGGCGGGCGAAAGCTTCATGGTGCCGCGCGAAGCCGTGCATGACGGCCGCCCCGCCGCCGGCAGCGGCCCGGTGCATGTGGCGGTGACGCTGGTGATCGACAAGGGCACCGTGCCGCGCACGCCCGTCAGCGATGTGCTGATCCCGAAATAGCCAGCCAAACATTCCAACGCCCAGGCCCGGTGGCGAACGTCACCGGGCCTGGGCGTTTTGGCGCACTTGATTAAGATCAACGTTCCGGGACGAACCGCATGACACGCTGCATTGACCGGAAATGTTTGTGCCGGCCTTTCTGCAAGGAAGGAATACCGTGAAACAGATTGTCATGGCCGCACTGACATTGTCGCTTCTGGGATCCACCGCCGTCACGGCGCAGCCCGGCTATCCAGGCCGTGGTGGCCCGCCGCAGCAGGGCTATGGAGAGGATCGTTACGAGGCGTACCGCAATGATCCGCACGTGCGCATGAGCGCGCCGCGCTTTTCGCGCGGTGACCGCCTGCCCCCGCAATATCGCCAGGACCGCCGCTATCATGTCGATGACTGGCAGCAGCGCAGGCTCCAGCGCGGAGTCAGCCAATATTCCAGGCCGACGCCAGCGCGATAGCCGCCGCCCTTGGCCGAGAAATTGCCCAATATGGTGGAGGTTTCGCTGCGGCCATATGCGCCGCCGATCGAGCCGGTGAGCGAGAAACGGGGCGTGACCGGCAGGTACAACAGCGCTTCGACTTAGCCGTTGGTGAAATCCGTTCCGGACTTCTTGTAATACTGCCCGCCCGCCTGCACCCCGAAATAGCGGCCCAGCCGCCAGCCCGCGCCGAGACCGCCGCCGTTCATCGAACCGCCGCCGCTGAGATAATCATACTCGGCGAACAGATAGCCGTAACTTTGCGACGGGCGGCGCGTCTGCGCCTCGGCCGGGCCGCAGAGGGATGCGCCGATCACGAGCGCCGATGTCAACGCGAAGATTTTCATGAGCTCTCCCCAGACCCGATGAGCCGCCAGCCTGACTCGTTTCGCGCTACCGTCCAAGGCCCTTCGCGCCTTTCGCATGTGCGATGTGGCCGCCCGAACGTCTGTGACAAGGCCGGCCGGCGGCGTTGATTTTGGGGCGCTTTCATGCGCCACTCCGCCCGGCAACCGCCCGCAAACGGGCGGTCAGGGACAGGGGACCACAATGCGCAAGATCGTAATTTTGCTGGGTATTTCAGGCCTGCTGCTGGGCGGCGCGGCGCTGGCGCAGCAGGGCGCCAACCGGGGCGCCGCGGCCATCGATCCCGCCAAGCTGCCGGCGCAGAACGGCAAGGTCCTGGCGAACGATCCCCTGCCCTATTGGGCCTTCGCGGTCGCCACCCATCCCTGGGCGCCGCAGGACCCCACCGAAAAGCGCAGGCTGAAAGGCTCCAAGAAAGTGTTCACCACCGCCGAGGTGAATGACCGCTGGAACGTGCCGGACTGGTTTCCCGCTTCGCATCCCAAGATGCCCACCATTGTCGAACATGGCCGCAAGCCCGAAGTGTCGGCCTGTGCCTTCTGTCATCTGCCCAACGGCCAGGGCAAGCCCGAGAACAGCTCGGTCGCCGGCCTGCCCGCCAACTATATCGTGCAGCAGGTTGCGGACATGCGCAGCGGCGCACGAAAATCCTCCACCAACCGCATGAACTCCATCAAATCGATGGTCAAGATCGCGGAGCATTCCAACGATGCCGAGGTGAAGATCGCCGCCGACTATTTCTCGAAACTGAAATACAAGAAATGGATCCGCGTCGTGGAAACCCACATGGTGCCCAAGACCGACATCGACCGCCGCAACATGCTGATCGTGGTGCCTGGCCCCAAGGAACCGATCGGCAAGCGCATCATTGAAACCCCGGAAGATGAACACGCCATCGACTCGCGCGGTTCGATGATCGGCTTCGTCGCCTATGTGCCCAAAGGCTCGGTTGCGCGCGGCAAGAAACTGGTGGAATCGGGCGCAGGCGGCTTCCCCTGCGCCGCCTGTCACGGGCCGCAGTTCCATGGCAATGGCGATGTGCCGCCGCTGGCGGGCCGTTCGCCCAGCCAGCTGACGCGCCAGCTCTATGACTTCAAGACCGGCGCGCGCAACGGACCGGGCGCCGCCATGATGAAGCCGCAGGTCGAAAAGATGACCGCCGACCAGCGCATCGATATCGTCGCCTATCTCTCTTCGCTCAATCCGTAAAAGAGACTCGCATGACGAACCGCACGCGCCGTGGATTCCTGATGGCTTCGGCGGCGGCCGGCTATGCCGCGCTGCTGCCCCTGAAGCTGAAGGCGGCCGAAGCGGCTCTGACCATCACCACCGCGATGGAGCCGCCGGAATGGGCGCTGCTGGAACGCGAAGTGCTGCGCGCCAACAATGCCGCCTGCATCAAGTTCTTCCGGCGCTATTTCAATCCGGCCAACGGCTATCTGGAAACCACCGAACGCTGGGGCGGCAATGACGGCCCGGACGATGCCATCGAGCATCTCAACGACTGGCCGCACATCTATGCCCTGGGCGGCGATGCCGCGCTGAAGGAGATGTACGAGAAAGCCTATGAAGGCCATGTCCGCCAGTTCACCGCCGCCCGGACCACCGACGTGCCATTTGCCAAGGCGGGCATGTATTACAAGGAATGGCCGGTCAACATGGACTGGCAGCACAATGGCGAAGGCCTGACGGTGTTCGCCCAGATGCCGCTGGGCAATCCCTATGACCGGCTGTACCGCGCCCGCATCAAGCGCTTCGCCGGCTTCTACATGGACGAAGATCCCGGCGCGCCGAACTACGACCCCAAGCTCAAGCTGATCCGCAGCATGATGAATGGCTCCAGGGGCCCGATGCTGAGGAAAGCCACGGGACTGGACTGGGCCGGCGATCCCATCGATGTGGCCAACCGCTTCCCCACCCTGGCGCATGGCGAGGCCGACTATCAGGGCTTCCTCGACCACTTCAAGGATTACAATGACGTGGTGGGCGACAATCCGCTCAACCTGGTCGCCACATCGCTGGCCGCCACCGCCTACATGCTGACGCATGAGAACAAGTACAAAGCCTGGATCGTCGAATATACCGACGCCTGGGTGGAACGCGCGCGCGCCAATAACGACATCCTGCCCAGCAATGTCGGGCGCGACGGGGTGATCGGCAGCGACGCCGGCGGCAAGTGGTATGGCGGCGTCTATGGCTGGAGCTTCTCGCCCATCGTGCCGCAGACCGGCAAGCGCGCCGACCGCAACCGGCTGCCGCGCTCCTTCGTCGGTTTCATGAATGCCTATCTGGTCACCAGGGGCGACGACAAGTATCTGGACGTCTGGCGCCGCCAGGCCAGCAGGATCGACGCCCAGGCCAAGGTCGTCGACGGCAAGAAATCCTCGCCCACCATGCATGGCGACCAGGGCTGGTACAGCTTTCGTCCCGGCAATTACAATTTCAACTTCCTGGAAATCTATTATCTCTCCATGCGCCCGTCGGACCGGGCGCGCGCCGAGGAAACCGGCTGGTATTCCTATCTCGAAGGCAGGAATCCCGGCTATCCCGCCAAAGTGCTGCGCCAAACCCTCACCGCCATCCGCAAGCGCATGCAGGAAGTGGATGCCGACACCACCTCGACCGACATGCGCCTGGCCGATGCGGCGCTGGACTTCAATCCCGGAACCGCCGTGGCCGAATCCCTGACGCAGCTGATGGAGGCGGGGCTTTATATCGGCCATCCCGGCTGGGCCCCCACCACGCCGGGCCAGGGCGGGGCGCTGCAATTTTCCCGCCTGCGCTATTTCGATCCGGAACAGCGCCGCGCCGGCATCCCCGAAGACGTCGCCGCTTTGGTGGATAGCTGGACGACCGACAGCGTCACCGTCTCCCTCGTCAACCTGAACCAGAGCGCGGCCAAAAGCGTGATCGTGCAGGGCGGCGCCTATGCCGAGCATCAGTTGCTGTCGGTGTCGGACGGCAAAGCCACCACACAGGTCAATGCGCCCTGCGTGCCGCTGCGGCTGGCGCCCGGCGCGGGCGCGCGGCTGACCATCCGCATGAAGCGTTTCGCCAACGATCCCACCCTCGCCTTTCCATGGGACGCGACGGTGGCCGACCTGGGCGACGCGCCGAACATTCCGCCCTACCAGCACTAAGCGGTTGCCAAGCGCCCCAAAGGGGCGTTTGCTTGGGGAGAAGACCAAGAAACTGCCGGGGGAATGATGCGCCTGATCGGACTGGCCACCGCTGCTTTGCTGTGTGCTGTCTCGTCCTTGCGCGCCGCCGAAATCCGCGTCATCAGCCCCGGCGTGATTTCCAATTCCGGCCTTGGCGAAGTCGCCGCCGCCTTCGAGAAAAAGACCGGCGTCAAGGTCACCATCCAGGTATTGGGCATGAGCACGATCGTGAACGACACCCGCACCGCTACGCCCGCCGCCGATGTGGTGATCCTGCCAATGGACCTGATGGGCACGCTGGCGCTGAGCGGCGGCGCCAGCCATTTCACCCCGCTGGGCCGGGCCGAGATCGGCCTGTTCAAGAAACCGGATGCCCCGCGCGCCGACATCAGCAGTGTCGCCAAACTTATCGCGGCAATGAAAAGCGCCTCGGTGGTCTTTTATACCGATCCCGCCAGCGGCAGCATGCAGGCGGGGATGAGCGGGCGTCTTCTTCAACGCACCGATTTCGCGGGCATCAAGGGTCAGCCGATCAAGGGCGACGCCGAACCCGCGCTCAAGCGCGGCGACGGCGATGCGGCGGCCATGGGCCTTGGCCTGATCCACGATCCGCACAATCCCGCCAATACCGAAACCGGCAATCCGTATCTGGTCGGTGAACTGCCGGCCGAGCTGGGCATGCACATGGACATGGCCGCGGGAATTTCCGTCCGAAGCGCCGACAAGAAAAATGCCGCCGCCTTCATCACCTTCGCCGTCTCGCCGCAAATGCGCGGCATCTGGAAAACCAAGGGCATCGCCCGTTACTGACTCAACGCAAAAGGACCATTCACATGAACCATCTTTCCAAACTGATCGCCGCCTCGATGCTTCTGGCCACGCCGCTGGCGGCCCAGACCACCCCCATGCCGCAGCAGGCCGAGGCCAAGCTGGTGATGCCCGATGCGCCGCAGCTGCCCTATCACTTCGGCACCCGTCCGGTGGCGCCCAATGGCGAGCAGTTCGGCAATGTCGCCGCGCTGGCGCTGCGCCCCAACGGCAACCTGATCGTCTTCAACCGCAACCCCGCCATCATGATGGTGGAGTACGACCCGACCGGCACCAAGGTGCTGCGGGTGTTCAATCCCAACATCGCCATGAACCCGCACGGCATCCGCATCGACCGCCACGGCAATATCTGGGTCATCGACAGCTTCATGAACATCATCTGGAAGCTGAACCCCAATGGCGACGTGATCCGCACCTTCGGCGTGCGCGGCGAGAATGCGGTGTGGGACGAGACCAGGTGGAACGGCATGTTCAACCAGCCGCTCGACATCGCCTGGGACAAGGACGACAATTTCTATGTGGTGCAGAGCCATGGCGGCACCTCGCCGCCCGCCGACTGCACCTTCTGCGCCACCTATGACCTGCCCCAGGTGCGCGCCGCCAAGCCGCGCGGCGTCTTCGTGCATCCGCCCGCGGTTCCGGGCGGCGATCCGCGGGTGCTCAAGTTCGACAAGGATGGAAAGTACCTTTCCAGCGCCAGCATGGCGCACAATGACGGCTTCCTGCCGGTGATCCATTCGGTGGTGGTATCGCCCACCGGCGAAGTCTGGGTCGCCGACCGCGCCAGCGGCAAGATCGTGGTTTTTGACAAAGACCTGAAGACCCGCAACCGCGAAATCCAGCTGGGCCAGCTCACCTGCGGCTTCTATCAGGACGCCACCGGCCAGCTTTGGCTCTCCACCGGGCGCCACGGCATGGTGATGAAGATGGGTTGGGACGGCAAGGTGCAGGGCTGGTTCGGCAAGGCCGGCACGGTGCGCGATTCCAACGATGTCGGCGAAGGCCATTACATGGCGGTATCGAAAGACCAGAAGACCATCTGGGTCGCGGACTCGGTGCTGGCCAAGGTGCACAAGATCGAACACAACTAGCCGGACCGGCAGAAACGAAAAAAGGCGGCGCTTCTGCAGCGCCGCCTTTTTATTTGGGTCCGCTGGAGGTCAGCTTGTAGGCCACCGTCAGCCGCTCTTCGTAACACGACCGGGTCGGCACATTGGCACGGTGCAGGATGGCGCCGCGCCCGACCACCAGGCGGCCCGGCCTGGGCGACACCGCCAGCACCGCATCCTCGTCATCGTTGTAGAAGATGGTCTCGCCGCCCCAGTCCGTCTGCCAGATCAGGTTGGCATAGTAGAGCACGGTGATGTTGGGGCTGGTTTCCGGACAGTCGCGATGGCCGAAATAGCTGTCGCCATAGACGCTGGAGTTCACATAGGCGCGCAGGTCGCTCAGCGTTTCGCCGGGAAACATCTGCCCGGCCACCGCCTTCAGCCGCTGGAAAAAGGGATCGCCCTTCACCACTGCGGGATCAATGTCGGCAGCCGACGACAGGGCCGGCACATCAGGGCGGCTCTTTTCGCTGCGCTTGTAATGCAGGCCCTTTACCGCGATGCCGAGCTGGGTCGTCATGCCGGCATCAATCAGGCCATCGCAAAGAAAAAGGTCGCGGCCCGAAATCTGGACCTTGCGCACCTTGCCTTCCATCACCGTCCCCGCCCTGGATTTTGGCGATTATAGACGGGGGCCGACGGCCAAGGCTAGGCGCCGGGCGTGCGGGGATTCTTGCCCTTGTAGCCGCCGCCCGGTTTACCGAACTTCTTGCCGCCGAATTTCTTGTCGCCAAACTTCTTTCCGGCGAACTTCTTGCCGGTGAAGGGCTTGTCGCCGCCATCGGGCTTGCGGGCCTGGAAGTCGGGCTTGGCGTCGAACTTCTTCTTGCCGTGGAAGTCGGCCCTGGGTTCGCCTTCCGGCCTGGGGGCGCCTGAAACCTTGTCGGCGACCTCGCGCTCGCCATAGGGGCGGCCATGGGATTCGCCGGTCTGGTCGCGGGCGGGCAGGATGCGCACGCCGCCCTTCTTGCGCGCCGTCACCAGCTCGCTGAATTTTTCCACCGCGCCGGGCGCGACCTGGAACAGGGTCTCGGTCTCGAACACCCGGATGGCGCCGATTTCCTTCTTGGTCACTTCGCCCTGGCGGCAGATTTCCGGCAGCAGCCATTTGGGATCGGCCTTGCGCTCGCGCCCGACATTCAGCCGAAACCAGACGCCGCCTTCCATGCCGCCCGGTTTCGAGCCGCGTTCTTCGCGGGACCCTTCATGACGTGGCGTGTACTCACGCGGCTTGTGATCCTTGTGTTCGCGCGCTGCATGTTCTCTGGGACCATGCTCACGCGGCGTACGTTCGCGGGGCGAAGCCTCGCGCGGCTCGCGATGCTTGTGCTCGCGCGGCACCCGGTCGCCGCGCGGCTGGAACGGCACCTCTTCCTCGATGTCTTCCGGCGCCGGCAGCCCGGCGCGGTACATTTTCACAAAGGCCGCCGCCACGGCGCGCGGATCGCTGGCCTTCAGCAATTCGTCGGCCAACGCCAGTTCGTCTTCGGATGCTGGCGTAGTCAGGATTGGATTGTGCAGCAGCCGTTCGTGATCGACTTTGCGGATTTCCTCGGCCGACGGTGCATTGCCCCAGGTGGCGGTGACGCGGGCGCGGCCCAGCATCTCCTCGGCCTTGCGGCGGCGCGACGGCGGCACCAGCAAAACACTCACGCCCTTCTTGCCGGCGCGCCCGGTGCGGCCGCTGCGATGCTGCATCACCTGCGCGTCATTGGGCAGGTCGGCATGGATCACCAGGCTGAGGCTGGGCAGGTCGATGCCGCGCGCGGCCACGTCGGTGGCGACGCACACTTTCGCGCGGCCATCGCGCAGCGCCTGCAGCGCATGGTTGCGCTCGCTCTGCGACAGCTCGCCCGACAGCGCCACGCAGGAAAAGCCACGCTCGGTCAGCTGGGCTTCCATGTGGCGCACGGCGTTGCGGGTGTTGCAGAAAACCAGCGCGCCCGGCGGATCCATGAAGCGCAGCAGATTCACGACGGCGCGTTCGATCTTGTTGCCGGCAATGCGCACGACGCGATATTCGATATCGGCGTGGCCTGCCGTGTCACCCTTGGCGGCGATGCGCAGCGCGTCTTTCTGGTAATGCGTCGCCAGGGTGACGATCGCTTTGGGCAGCGTGGCGCTGAACAGCAGCGTACGGCGGGTTTCCGGCGTGGTTTCCAGGATGAACTGCAGGTCTTCGCGAAAGCCCATGTCGAGCATTTCATCCGCCTCGTCCAGCACCACCGCCTTCAGCGATGTCACTTTCAGGGCGCGGCGTTCCAGGTGATCGCGAAGGCGGCCCGGCGTGCCGACCACGATATGGGCGCCATCGGCCAGTTCGCGCCGTTCGCGGCCCGGATCCATGCCGCCGACGCACGACACGATGCGCGCACCCGCATAATGATACAGCCAGGAAAGCTCGCGCTGCACCTGAAGCGCCAGTTCGCGGGTCGGCGCGATGATCAGCGCCAGCGGATCGCCCGCCCGGCCTAAAGTCTCGGCGCCTTCCATCAAGGTGTCGGCCATGGCCATGCCGAAGGCGATGGTCTTGCCCGATCCGGTCTGGGCCGACACCAGCAGGTCGCGCCCTTCCGCCTCCTCTTCCACCACCGCCTTCTGAACAGGCGTGGGGGTGGTGTATTCGCGCTCGATCAAAGCGCGGGAAAGGGCAGGATGGGTGGCGGGGAAGCTCAAAGGGAACTTTCGGGTGGGGTTTGCGGCCCCTCCTTTATCCCCATCCGGCCAAAAAGATAGGCGAAACCCCGATTCAGGGCTTCATAGCGCCTATGCCGGCCATCATTTTCCGGTCTTTGTTGTCCTGCATTAATAGAGTGAGGCCGGAAATCGTGCCCAGGCCCAGCCCGCCAGGCATGCCGCTGTCGGGATCGGCCTCGATCTTCGAATAGCTCTCGCCCGAGACTTTTTCCCACTTCCCGGCCGGCTTCTTGATCTCGACACTGGCGACGGTGGCCTTCAGCACCAGCCGCACAATGGCCGGATGAGGCTTGGCCGGCCTGGTCAGGCTGGGAAAGCCGTCAATCATGGTCCAGCCATTGGCCAGTGCCCAGGCGGTGATTTCGTCTTTGGTCATGCGCCGCCTGTAGCACATCGGCAAATAAAAAACCCGCCCGCTAAAAAGGCGGGCTGGGCTTCATTAAGTGTGCTGGAGAAACAGGCGTGGCAGCTACCGCGACCTGACTATTTCTTTTTCAAGAAAGCCGCGATGCACCAGGCAAGAAAGCCACCGCACAAGATCGCCATGCTTAGCGCCCAAACAAGTTCGACCGCTTCTCGATAAGCGCTCGCTGCGGGCGAACCACGCTCACCAGGCGACGCGAACTTCATCCAGGATATAGCGGTCGGAACGGTCGACCAGCAGGATGCTGTTGTTGACCCAGATCCAGCGGCAGTTGTAGGGCGGCCTAGGCAGGCCATAGGACCTGTAGTCGCTCACCACATAGCGCATGAAATAGCGCGGCAGGTAATCGCCGGCATGCCAGCTCTGCCGCCAATACTGCCGCGGCACGCTGTAATAGCCAAAGCCCGGCGCGAAGAAGAAATTCGCCCGCGCACCGGTATAATTCCGGAACGCATTATTCCCGCGCCACCAGTTGCGGTCGCGCTGCCAGGCCGTATTGCGGTCCCAGTTCTGGTTGCCGGACTGCCATTGGTTTGTCTGCTGCACATGGCGCTGCGGTACGGCCTGATTGCGCTGCACCGCTTGGACTTGTGGCGCCGCCTGGGGCTGGGGCTGGACCTGGGGCCGGAAGGTCCCTTGCGGATTGGCCTGCCGTTGCTGCCCGTCGCGACCCTGCTGCCAGTTTGGACCGGCTTGCACCTGAACCGGGGCGACTGGCGCCGGCGCCTGAACAGGCGCCGCTTGCTGCCTTTGCTGCCTGTCTTGCCTCATTTGTCTTTCGGGCCGGGCTTGCGCCGCGACAGGAGCCGCGGGCTGGGCGGGCGCCAACAATGCCCAGTTCCAGGCCCAGCAGCAGCAGTATCAGGGCCAGTTGCAGCAGAACCAGGCGCAGCACGCCGAATATGCCGACAAGAACGCCCGGTATAACGCCCTGCGCACCCGGTATTCGGTCGAACGCGCCGCCTATCATCGCGCTGTCTGGCCGGGCCGCTATCGCACCTGGATGGTCGCCGCCACCGACGCCAACCTGATCGGCGGCCGCGTGCAGCTTCTCAGCGGCAGCCGCGTCGGCACCGTCACCGACACCGCCCATGGCGCCAATGGCGATGTCTCCGCCCTCCTGGTGCGCCTGGACAGCGACAAGATCGTCTGGATCGATACCGCCGATGTCCGCTACAACCGCGCCGATGGCGTGGTGATGACCAATCTCAACCGCACCGACCTTTACCTGATGGCCGACCAGCGCCTGTAACCGCGCTTTCCTTCATCTTTCGCGACAAAGGCCTTTCCCACGAAAGGCCTTTGTCGTTTTGAGACTATTGCCTGGCGGGCGTGTTACCACCTGTGACCGCCTTGGCGCCGTTGCGCCTTGCTGCTCGCCAACCAGGACAAAGTGATGTTTTCGAAATGCGGCAGCTGGTTTGTCCCTCCTTTGGTCGTGCCGGCAGCGCTGCTGCTTCTGGTCGCCGTCTATATCGTCTGTCGCTGATGGTGATGGACCGCATCCCCAGCGCCCTGGAACTGACCGCGGCAGAACATGCCTCGCTGGTGGCGACCTGCCGCGGCTTCATCATGCGCACCATTCCCCTCGCCCATGAGGTGCGGCTCGTCGAATTGGGCCTTATTCAATCCATCATGGGCGGGCTGATCGCCACGCCCGCCGGCCGCATGGTCGCGCGCGCCTAGAGTCCGCGCGGGTTATTCGCGCGCGGCAATTGTAATTTTCCTTTTTCGCCCCATATCAGCAAGGGGCGATCCTGTTTGTCATCAACCGGAATGCGAACATGTCCGCCGACGAAAATGCTTCGCCCGCGCAGTTCCAGCGCGACCTGGTCGCATTGATCCCGCATCTGCGGGCCTTTTCGCGCATGCTGTGCCGGCGCGCCGATATCGCCGACGATCTGGTGCAGGACACGCTGGCCAAGAGCTGGGCGGCACGCGCGCGCTTTCAGCCCGGCACCAATCTGAAGGCCTGGCTCTTCACCATCCTGCGCCACGAATACTATTCCCATGGCCGCCGCGCCTGGCGCCAGGCCAACTGGGACGCCGACAAGGGCGAGCGCATTCCCGGCCCCGCCAATGCGCAGCAATGGTCCGCCGAACTTGCCGACACCGTGCATGTCCTGCACATGCTGCCGCAAAACCAGCGCGACGCCGTGATCCTGGTCGCCGCCGGCGGCCTTTCCTACGAGGAAGCCGCGGAAATCTGCGCCGTACCTGTAGGCACCATGAAAAGCCGGGTGGCGCGCGGCCGCATCGCCCTGACCGAAACACTGGAGAGCAAGGCGCCGCTGAAGCGCCGCGCCCTGAACGGAACGCCCAGCAACGATATCCTGGCGCAGCTGAGTGCCCTCACGCCGACGCCGGCGTGATATCCGGGTAAAACCTGCGCCGTGACGCAGCCGGGCGGCGGCAATGCCGTCCGGCTGCGGCCCTTCACAAGGAGAATGTCATGGAAAACCCGAAGGACCATCCTTCGCTGACCGATTTCCGCGCCAGCCGCATCTATGCCCAGGGCTGGAATGCCGCGCGCGCCGCATCGCTGGGCAAGAAGCCGCTCAATCCCTACACGCCCGGGCCCGAACACGCGCGCTGGGACCAGGGCTTCGACGAAGCCAACGGAAAACCGCAGTGACGAATTGTCTATCGCTTCAGGCGAAGGTGTCGAGCAGCGTGCCGATGCCGGGGCCGGCCTGGCCGATTCGCGCCAGCGCGGTCTTTTCGAGTTCGGTGGCGGAGCGCTGGATTTTTTCCGCCAGTTCGGGTGCCGGGGCCTGCTTGGCGGCGCGGCGCAGTTCGCCGGCCAGCGACACCATATCCGTGACGGATGTAATGGATTGCCCCATGCCGTCCAGACTGGCACAGCCCCGCCCCGGACCGAACCGGAAGTGCAAGTTAGGGCTAAAAGAAGCTTAACCGGCCTTCTGACAAACCCGCCCGGCACATGATATGGTCAAATCAGCAGCAGTGAGGCCGTCCATGGATACCGAAGCCAGAGTGAGCGCAGTGCTCAAAAAAGCCCTTTTGGTCAACCAGGACCAGATCACGCCCAAGGCGCTGCTGGTGGAGGATCTGGGCGTATCCAGCCTGGACCGTTTTGAGCTGCTGATGGGCCTGGAAGAGGAATTCGGCATCGAATTGCCGGAACAGGACCAGGACCAGATGAAGTCGGTCGGCGATATCATCGCCTATATCGAACGGCACCTGGCCAAGGCTTAAGCCACAAAAAAGGGCCGTGTCGCCACGGCCCCTTTTTATTTGTTGCTCTGCTGTTCGCCCAAGCTGCGACGAACCGCTCCTCTTACTTGAAAATCTTCGTCCGGTTGGCCTTGGCCCAGGCATGGGCTTCCGGCGAGGCCGCCCACTTGATGGCGTTGCGCACCAGCTGCTGATAGGCCGGCACCCGCCAGGCATTATTGTCGTGGCCCATCTGGGTATAGAAGACCGGGCTGTTCTCCGACGCCTTCACCCAGGTCGACAGGTTGCTGTACTGGCGCGCCGGGTTGAAGTTCACGCGCGGATCGGGCGGCGTGAAGCTGGTGGTCAGGATCGGCGTCACCGATTCCGGGAAGAAGGCGCAGCCATAGGCTTCATCGGTGATGTCGAAGCCGTCGCCCAGCCCTGCCGCAACCGGATGGTTCTTGGCCACCACGGTCTGGCGCTGCGCCGTGCGCGGATAATAGCCGTGATGGGGATCGAGAATCCCGCGCACCGTCACCGGCGCATACCAGTCGCAGGCCCCGCCCACCACTTCGGCATATTCCGGCCAGACATGGGTCCAGGCCGCCGAGGCGTGGTGCAGGAACACCATGCCCTTGCCCTGTTTCAGAAGCGCGGCGAAACCCTTCTTCAGTTCCGGCGAGGGGTCGGGATAGAAGCGGTTGCGCTCGCCATTTGGGCCAAGCTGCACGACGCCGGGACCGCCCAGGTCATAAAAGACAAAGACGTCGAAATTCTTCGAGCCTTCGGGCGTCATCAGCACATCGGCGGCGGGATGCTCGGCATGGGCATAGGTAATGTCATCGCCCAGGCAGTCGAGCATGGAGAGCAGATGCTCGCGTTCGAACTCATGGCCCTTCGAGATAAAGAGAACCCGGATCGGGCCACGGCCGCCCTGCGGGATGCGCGCCATGGGCTGGCCGTCGGCGCCCTTCATCGGCACGCCGCAGGTCATGGGCACCAGCGGAATGGGCGGCAGCGGCTTGACGCCGGCTGCCTGTGCGGCCGCCTGCTGGGCGCGCAGGCTGGCCTGGATTTCCGGCGTGCCGGTCTGGATGGCGGGGGCGCAGAGCGAGCCGCCCGGCACCTTCTTGCAGCCCACCCATTTGGAGACGTCCAGCTCAAGCGGCTCGCGCGAAATCGCGACGGCGGGCGGCAAGGCGGGCTGGGCCCAGGAACCGCTGGTCAGTGCGACAGCCGATGCGGCGACGCTGGCCAGCGACAGAATGGAAAACACGCGCTTGCGAAAAGACATGGAAGACCCCCTGAAAACTGCTTTTATTGGCGCGGATCATAACCGCAGCCCGGGGACGGCACTAGCCGTTTTTGCTTCCTTCGGACCCGTTCGAGCCATTCACATCCGGTTCATCGCCCGGCCCGCATAACAGCCCCCGCCCGATATTGGGCTGGAAAATCGCAGGCACCGCCATGGCCGTATATCGTTTTCGTTACGCAGACCGGTCCGGCAGCGCAGTCCGCACCACCATCATGCAATGCGCCGACGATGCCGAGGCGGTCCACAAAGCCTGCGACACGATGCAGGACCGTTACGCCATGCTGGAAATCTTCGAAGGCGAGCGGCTGGTCTACAACAAATTTCCCATTCCCGCCTCCGCGCAAACGCGGCAATCCCCGCGCACCTGACCTCAGACCGCGAATGCCGGCCTTGCCGCCGCGGCATCCATGCAGCGCGCTTGCGGAAACGACACCGACACTGTCGTCCCCTTGCCCAGGGCGCTGCGGATCGTGACGTCGCGCCGTGAAGCGCCACTTTTTCCTTGAGCAGCACTTCGCCGGTGCGGCGCACATCCTTCAGCGTCTGGCTGGCACGCTGGTCAAGAGCTTCATGTACCGCGAGGCTGGGGGGCCGTTGCATTTTTCCTACTATTCTCATAGTAGACTCTCCTTCAACGGAGAATGGATGACTTATCACCGCAACTGGCCGGGCCTTGCTTTCCTTCTGGCCTTGATCTCATCGCCCGCCGCCGCGCAATCCGATGCCGGACCGGTATTCC